>NZ_JADYWM010000022.1:0-67819 GCF_015864815.1 Pseudoalteromonas sp. NZS100 | reverse complement strand
GGTTACAAACCTCGCGCCGCGATTAAATAGCCCCTAGTTTGAACAAATTTTAATCCGCAAAGATCAACAGACCCTAATTAAGTGATCTATTTTGCGCTAAGAAAATAGGGTTGATAACAAGGCAAAAGCTTTTTTAACTAATTGTTATCACTAATTGCTCCTGCATTGCTCTACCTTTTGCATCCATGCAGTCGTATATCATAATTTTTACGCAGTTAGTGCAAAGTTTAATCCCTTGAATTGATCAAGTATTATTGCCGATCGATATTATATATTCTAAAAATAAAAAAACCGCATTAATAAAATGCGGTTTATAAACTAAAACTACTTTTAATTATTAAAAATAGCCACGAACACCAAAGCGGAAGTTTCTGCCTGGTAGTGGGGCTTTATCTTTAATAAATGAGCTATGTACAAAACCTAACTCATCAGTAATGTTATCAACGTTTATATACAGCTGTGCATCGACACTGCCTAAACCTAATTGGTAATTAGCTTGTGCATCAAATAACGTATAGCCATCAGTTTGAGTTTCAAAGGCAGTTACATCGTTTTGATCAAAGTAATGAGTACCCGTTAATGTTAGTTGTAAGTCACCTAAATCATACTGTAACTCAGAGCCTAATTTATTGGCAGGGATACGTGGTAAATTACCTTCGTCGTCTTTTAGTTTTGCACGAGTTGAGTCACCAAATACTTTAACCATAGCGCTTGGTGTTACTTGGTAATGCGCGTCAAACTCAATTCCATAAAGCTCTGCGTCTTTACTTGTAAACTGATAAACCGCAACAGCATCGTCATGTGCACCAATAGCTGATTCTAAACCATCTTCTTCATCGTAAACTAAACCCGTATTTTCTTGAAAATAAAAGTTTTTGATATCGTTATAGAAAAAGTTAACGGTGTAACCAAAATCACCGCTAAAGCGTCTAAAGCTTAAATCTAAGTTTGTTGAAGTTTCCTGCTTGATATTTTCTGGCTCAAAATGCGCTTCATTATCTTCAATATTGTAACCAAGGCCTAGCTCGTACGTGCCAGTTGCAATGTGTAGACCGTTAGATAAAAGTTCTGCCGAAAGCGGTGCTCGTTCTGAATGAGAAATACTCGTAGCGATACTATGACCCGGCTTGTATTGCCAAATGGCACCAGCAGAGGCACTTAAATTGGTAAAACTTTCATTATACCCAATGGTTTCTTCGTCGCTGTGATCTATTTCTACTTCATCGTGGCTATGCTCGTGTGCCGTGATTTGGCTTTCAATTTTGTAATCTTCAACACGTGCGCCAAGTTCAATTGTAACGTCGCCAAATTCACGCTCTTCTAGTAAATATAATGCGTTAGTTGTAGTTACACTTGCGGGTGTAAAGGCTTCTTCACCAATTGCATCGTAGTCAGAATCGCTGTAGTGATAGCCCATCATTCCGTGCCAATCAGCAAACTTATGCTCTACATTTAAACGTGCTTCAGTCGTTTTATTTTTAAAAGTAGTACCAATTTCGCCATCTTCAATTTCGCTGTGCGAGTAATCTGTGTAGCCAACACGTAGGTTGATGGTTTCTATCCAGTTATTATGAAGGGCGTAACTTACAAGCCCTTGCCAGCGATCTTGCTCTAAATGTGCGTAAACCGGCTCTTCAGCTGCTTCGTCTTCATGTTCTGCATGCTCTTCTTCAGTTTCACCTTCGTGATCGTGATGATGCTCATGCCCGGGAATACCGTAATCGGTATCAATACTACCGTACGAAAAACCAATCGTTAAATGATCGCCAACATAGCTGGTACCAAAGTTAAGTGTTTCGCTATCAATAAAAGTATTTTCTACAGAATTCTCTGTTTCTACATCGCCATCATCGTCGGCAATAGTAAAGGTAGGTGTTTGGTAATCATCGCCACTGCGCTTAGTGCCATCAAAATGAAAGTTAAAGCCTTCATTACCAGTTTCAAGTTTTGCAGCTACGGTGTTTGAGTTTGATACTGTATCGTGGCTGTATTCTGCAGCCCCCGTAAGCTCGTCGATATTGTCTGTAGGAATGCGGTTATCAACCACGTTAACAACACCGCCAATTGCACCAGAGCCATAAAGTAGGGTGCTTGGGCCACGTAATACTTCAATTTGTTCTGCTGCTAGGCTATCGCTTGATGTCGCGTGGTCTGGGCCAATGCGTGATGCATCGCTGGCATCTAATCCGTTTTGTGTGATTTTAACGCGAGGGCCATCTAAACCACGAATAATTGGGCTTGACGATACAGGGCCAAAGTAACTTGCATTTACGCCTGGTAAACCTTTTAGCGTTTCGCCAAGAGTTGGTTTTGATTTATTTCTTAATTCATCACCTGAGAGCACGCTTACTGGCGATATCATCTCGAGGCTATTTTTATGAAGTGCAGAGGCATAAACAACCACTGTCTCAACCGATGTTGGTTTAAGTGACACAGACAGATTATTTGAAGATTCGCTAACAGCAATACGAGAGTCTACGTAGTTGTCTTTGCTAATATGTAATTGGCTATTTGCATCGATTTCTATAGCAAATTCGCCTAAATCATTACTTTTAACGCTTTGGTTTTTACCATGCACATGAATTGAGGCATTTTTAATTGGTTGATTTTTATCATCCATTACTTTACCAGTAACAGTGGCAGCCAAAGCTGATTGAGAACATAAAACAGAAAAAATAGCAGAGGAGATTAATGTTAACTTTGTCATGGATATATTGGTTCGCGGTTATTATGTTGTGATATAATATAACACCGTAAAATCAGTGAATCAACAATGTTATAGTATAACTTTGTGTTTTGCGATGAATGATCTAAAAATGACGATTAAACCAATTTTATAAAAATTATAATAATAGGTATGTTAATAGAAATACCTATTTATTTAAGTGCGAGACTCTTAGCGCTGCAGGTTTATCTAGGTGTTTAAGAGCGGCTATCTATCATTATCAAATCTAGTTTATGCTGCGCTCTTGTCTGGTTTGTAATATCTATAGATTCAATCATTTCGCATTCATCGCGGATCATCTCTGAAATAAGGCTAGGGTAGTGGCGGCAGTCTTCTGGACGGTCAAGGTAAATACTGCAGGTATACATATTTTTAGCGAGAGGCTCCTTTTTAGGCGCAATTTCTAAAAATGGGCACACTTGAAGTCTTAAGCCTGTTTTTGGGTCAAACCAAATTTCGTTGTTTTTAACGTACTCATAAATTTCGGGGTTAAAGAGTTCCCATAAATCTATTTCTTCTTTCGTTGCGCTTAAGTCGCCGCCACCATATTTAATACAGCATTTACCACACTGGTTACACTCTTTCATAATTTGCTAATTTAGTTGGCTGTTAACACATTTAAGTTAGCTATTAGTGTAGCACCAAATTTATTATTAACGCTCTACTGAATTGTCCCGTTGTTTGCTTTTTGGGTGTGTAAAAAAGTTAGATACAATAACTTAAGTTAAAACCCCTTGTTACATTTTATATAGGACAGGCTTTATTTAATGCTTTACTCTAAGGTGGCGAAAAATATTATGAAACCTGCTTGGGCAGCTGTGTAGTTATTAAATGTTGCTGAGCGGGATACCTAAGTAGGATGTAATTATGAAAGAAGCTGTTACTAAGTTAAAAACAGAATTTAATGCAAAGTTATTATATTGGAACAACCTCAAAAGTAGTAAAGCCAAAGCGGTAATCATCTTATTATTTATAGTTGTCATTGCACTTAAAGTGTTTACGACTATCTTTACGTTGGATTGGGTTGCAAGTTTATTCAGTGTGTGAGGTTACTAAGAGTAATTGCGATAAAGTTTAATTACAGTGTGTTTAACGCCTACGCGATGTTCATTATTAATGTATTATTACGCTATACACCAAATTAAATAAATCAGTTGTTTAAATACATTTTATAATGACTGTAATGATACATTTTAGCTAAATTGAGTCAGTAAATTAGTTTAGCTGCACTAAAGGATAACCAGTGATGATGAATACAAAAATATATAAAGCGGTACATGACCTAGCAGAAGATTTAATGGCGGCGGCTAACAAAAATAACCGAGAAAAATTTGAATCTTTATTTGCTCAATTAAAAGCGATTTGTATTGAAAACGAAAACACTTCAAAAGATCACCCAGTACAATGGGAAACTTTAGCTGATTTTACCGAAGAGCTAGAAGAGGCAATCACGACTTATGAAAAAGCATTAGAAAAGTCTGTTGCGATTAATAACAAAGATCACATGTCATCAGTTTCTTTTTCAATGGCTACACTGCAGCTAGAACTTGGTCAAAAAGACGAGGCTATTAAAAATCTTCAAAATGCTAAGGTTAGTGCTAATAAAATAGAAGACAAAGAGCTTAAAGCTGAAATACACGATCTACTAGAATCACTTATTGAAGAAGAAGGTTAAATACTTAAAATTTACTAGCTCAGACTTGATCTGACAGTTACCCATATTAAATACTATTTCTTTGGATTTAGCTTAAGTTAATACAATTTAATGAAACGCTGATGGTTTATACCCTCAGCGTTTTTTTATTTCCGCTATTTATAGCTTATCCATAAAGTTCACAATGTACTTTGCAATCTCAACTGGTTTTTCTTCAACACTAAAGTGTCCTGAATCGAGTAAATGTACTTCAGCGTTCGGTACATCTTTCAAATATGCTTTAGCGCCTGCGGCTATAAACGCAGGGTCGTTTTTGCCCCATACAATTAATGTTGCTGGTTGGTACTTGCGTAAATAAGCTTGCCATTTAGGGTAGTCGAGAAGGTTATTGTAGTAATCTTGTAGCAATTGTACTTGAATTACTCTATCGGATTTAGTTTGTAAAAAGTGAAGATCGTGCGTCCAGCTATCAGGGCTCATTACTTCTGGGTTACTTTGTACGTCTCGTAAATATTGCTTATTAATAATGGCTTTATTAGACGTGAACGAATAAATTTTATCACTCTGCGCTTGTGATTTGTCCTCATTCGCGGCTTTAAAAAACGCTTGCCTCGGTAGGGTTAACCCCTCTAAATACGCATTACCATTTTGTACAATAAGTGCATCAAGTTTATTTGGGTTATTTAACAACATCCTAAAGCCCACAGGAGCTCCAAAGTCTTGTATATAAAGGCTGTAGCGCTTTACTTTAAGTGTTGTTAGTAACACTTCAACGTATTGAGCTAGTAATTCAAAAGTATATTTTTGAGTTTCTGGGTTTGGGCGTTCGCTGTATCCTGAGCCTAAATAATCAGGTGCAATCACATGATAACGACCTGATAAGAGTGGGATCAATTCTCGGTAGCTGTGTGAAGACGACGGATACCCATGTAAAAGTACAATGGTTTGCTTATGCTGCGCGCCAGCTTCTCGGTAAAATATCTTTTTACCGTTTACATTTGCATATTTGTAAGTGGTTTTTGAAGGCCATACAGCATCAGCGGCATATACTTGAGCGGTAAACGTAGATATTGAAACTAATAAAAACACAATAAATGAGACGATGTGAGCAGGTTTTACTTTAAGGCTTTTTTGTATATCTGGGGGCATAAGTAAACTCGTTATTTTTGGTAATGACGCTTTATTTATTTACCAGACCTGTTATTTACACATTTATATTCAGATAATAACGTTGTAGTTTCACAGCAAAGAAGTATACAGCAGGAGTAAGTGAAGCTTTGGACCTTACAAGATACTGATGAGCCAACAGTGGGCTAGGGCGTTAGCTCTTTATTGGCCGCTTTTTTGTATTTGAAATAGCTTATTAAATAAACGGCTATTGGAATCGTTGGGCTTAAAAATATGTGAGGATGGAAATAGATACCACGTTCGTCATATAGAAACACATATAACACGAGCGCAAACGTTGAAGGTAAGGGGAAGATTATTGCACCGTGCCCAACAGCAGCAAATAGTGTCCACGAGAAAACACTAGGCCAAATCACTGCTCTGATGTAAGCACCTTTATTAGTCGCTTTAGCCTTTTTAGCGTAATTACGTGAAACAAAATAAGATATTACCGTTGGAAACAAAGTTAAAATGACACTTAACAGTATAAGCATAGTGATTCAATTCCTTTTGATATTATTTGCATAACCCAGTTTTTCACAATGTGTTAATTAGTTTGAGTTAATACCGTTTTTAAAGCAGCAATTTGCTTAATTTCATCAGCTGTTAATGCTTGATATAACCTAGGGTACGGCCAACCATAGCCCCATCTGAAAGTCGATGGTATATAAGGGCTGCCGCCAAATCGAACTCCAGCAAGCATAAGGTTCGCTATACTCGTTTCGCCGGCTTCAATAACACACTGTTGCAAGGCTTTATCTGCTTCTAAACGTTGCCAATAAGTGCCACCTTGCCAGTAGGCGTAGTCGTGCGCTTTACAACATGCAAGCCACAACTTTTTATCTTTTGTCGTGCCGTCCGGAAAAGCACTACAGCCATCTGATGTGAACGGTTTTATATTTTCAGCATTTGCTGTATTACTTAATATGACCAGTAAGACAATGGGACTGAAACGCATTATTTTCATACGAAAGAGTATATTAGTAAAATTATACATGATTTTAAGTGTTACTATTTTAGTTACAAATAATAACACTTTAAAAAGTATAAAAAAGGGTTTTACTGTTTATAGACCGGTTATGCTTATATGATAATTTTGATTTAGAGCTTTTTGTTTAGATATTCTATGCGTTCTATTTTCTTCGCTAGTTGCGAGGTGTTAATACTAAAAGTGCTGGTTAAAAAATTTACTACAATATTAGATTAAGGTTTACACTTGGTGTGTTGCATTTGTACTTTAGGAGAGGAGCTGTGGTAGAACAAATAGTAAATTGGATTGACGCTACAAATTTAAAATACAGCAGTCAAAAAGTGAGTTGTGATAAATTCAGTAATGAATTTTATGGGTTTTATCCTGCCGAGTTTTTAAAAAACGCGTATTACGTTGTTGTAGACCAAATACCAAAGCCAGACTTTGCGGGTCTGCGAGAAATGGGCCTAGGTGATTTTGTCGATATGGACGCGGCGGGTATGACGTATAAAAATACCTATTATCTACTTCCTGAGGTTGCAAAAGATTTGAGGGTTCATTTTCATGAGCTTGTGCATGTAGCGCAGTGGCTTAAACTTGGTCCAGACGTGTTTATGATGCGTTACATTAGCGAAATCCAACATGTAGGATATAACGACGCTCCGCTTGAAAAAATGGCATATGCGCTGGATACGCAATTTGCAAGTAAAGGCAATAAAATAGACGTGCTAAGGCACGTAGCCCAAACGCTGTAACTCAATTTTAGGTTTAAAGGAGTTTATATGTACAGAATTATTGGGTGTTTACTTACTTTAGCGTGTATTAATAGTAATGCAGCATCGTTTGAAGAAGATATTGTTTCAGCTCTGCTTGAGCGTACAACTCATGATGTGACTTACGACGGCGCTTATCGCTCTATTGGCTACCCTGGTGGGGATGTACCTAAAAATATAGGTGTGTGCACCGATGTAATAATTAGAAGTTACAGAAAGTTAGGTGTTGATTTACAGAAACTCGTGCATGAGGACATGCAAAAAAACTTTGCGCTGTATCCATCTAAACGTATTTGGGGCTTAACTAAGCCTGATAAAAATATAGATCACCGACGTGTTCCAAATTTACAAGCTTACTTTGAGCGCCATGCCAACGTATTGAGTAAATCCAACAAAGTGAGTGATTATAAAACCGGCGATATAATAACGTGGATGTTACCAGGTAATTTACCTCATATAGGTATGGTGATTAATGAGTTATCTCAAGATACGGGTAACCCACTTATTGTGCATAATATAGGGCGTGGTCCGCAAAAAAGCGATATGCTTTTTGATTATAAAATTACCGGACATTACCGGTTCGTTCCACACTATTGATAAGTTTAATAAACGATGGATGTAAGTATTGATTTTTATTTCAGATCAATACTTACATTGCCATTGGGTTTACAGCAGCACAACAGTATTTCGCCTTCGCGTACAAACGCAAGTGGCTCTTCGTTATACTCAACACTGCCTGACACTAAAGTTGCTCTACAAGCGCCGCAATAACCTTCACGGCATTGGAATGCGACGTCTATTTTCATGGATTCTAAGCAGTGTAGAAGAGAAGGGCAGCCAGCGATAAATTCTATACACTGGCTGTTTTCTGCAAGCGTTATGCTTGCAGTAGACTTGTCACTCATTATAAATCAAAATCACCAAATTCTGATGCATCAACTTGAGAGTCAATTTGACCAACAAGGTATGAGCTTATTTCTGCTTCTTGTGGTGCTACTTGCACGTTATCAGACACTAACCACGAGTTTATCCACGGGATAGGGTTACTGTTGTTTTCAAACTGTGCTGGCAAACCAATCGCAGTCATACGTGCATTAGTAATGTATTCAACGTACTGACATAAAATATGTTTATTTAAGCCAATCATTGAACCATCTTTAAATAAGTATTCGGCCCACTCTTTTTCTTGCTCTGCAGCATCAACAAACATTTTAATTGCTTCGTCGCGGCACTGGGCAGCAACAATCGCCATTTCTGGATCGTCCTTACCGTCTTGCATGATGTTTAAAATATGCTGAGTACCAGAAAGGTGAAGTGCTTCATCGCGTGCAATTAGCTTGATGATTTTAGCGTTACCTTCCATTAGCTCGCGCTCAGCAAATGCAAACGAACATGCAAAGCTTACGTAAAAGCGAATCGCTTCAAGAATATTTACTGACATCATAGCCAGGTAAAGTTTCTTTTTAAGCTCAAATAAATTAATGATAACTGTTTTACCGTTAATCTCGTGTTTGCCTTCACCGTATAAGTTGTAAAGCGATACAGAGTTAATTAAGTCATCGTAGTATTTAGTTACGGCATCAGCACGTTCGCTAATTTTATCGTTGCTAACAATGTCATCAAAAATAAGCTCAGGTGCTTGTGTTACGTTACGGATAATATGCGTGTATGAGCGGCTGTGAATTGTTTCACTGAACGCCCATGTTTCTATCCATGTTTCAAGCTCTGGTAGCGATACAATTGGAAGTAGAGCCACGTTTGGCGAACGACCTTGTACACTATCAAGCAGTGTTTGGTATTTTAAGTTGCTTAAAAATATATGCTTTTCGTGATCTGGTAATGCTTGAAAGTCTAAACGGTCTTTACTTACATCTACTTCCTCAGGACGCCAAAAGAAAGACAGTTGCTTTTCAATTAACTTTTCAAAAATTGGGTATTTTTGTTGGTCGTAACGAGATACGTTTACAGTTTGGCCAAAAAACATTGGCTCTTGCATTTGGTTATTATGGTTTCGGCTAAAAGTAGTATAAGACATGTTTATCACTCAAAAAACTATCAGAAAAAGCGGGCTAAATGCCCGCTTAAAATAAAAATCAGCAGTTATATTTTACACGCGCCGCCTTCACAATCGTCATCTTCCACTTCTGGAGCATCTTCTTGTGAATCTGAGGCGCCATCGCGAGTATTGTGGTAATACAAGGTTTTAACACCTAGTTTGTACGCGCTTAGTAAGTCTTTTAATAAGACTTGCATAGGTACTTTACCGCCTTCGAACTTGTTTGGATCATAATTTGTATTTGCAGAAATTGTTTGGTCAACAAATTTTTGCATTATGCCAACAAGCTGTAAATAACCATCGTTTGATGGAATGTCCCATAGTAGCTCGTACTGATCTTTTAAACGCTCATACTCAGGAACAACTTGTTTTAAAATACCGTCTTTACTTGCTTTAACGCTAATATGTCCACGTGGTGGCTCAATACCGTTAGTTGCGTTAGAGATTTGCGACGATGTTTCTGATGGCATTAACGCACTTAGTGTTGAGTTACGCATACCGTGCTCTTTAATACTTGCACGTAGTGTATCCCAATCAAGATGAAGTGGCTCATCACAAATTTTATCTAAATCACGTTTATACGTATCTGTTGGCATAATACCTTGTGAATACGTTGTCTCGTTAAACTTAGGACATGCGCCACGCTCTTTAGCAAGCTCGTTTGATGCTTTCATTAAGTAATATTGAATAGCTTCAAAGGTTTTATGTGTTAATGCATTAGCACTGCCATCAGAATAACGCTTACCGTTTTTAGCTAGGTAGTATGCGTAGTTAATTACGCCTATTCCTAGTGTACGACGACCCATAGTTGCATTTTTAGCAGCCGGTACAGGGTAGTCTTGGAAATCAAGTAAGTTATCAAGTGCGCGTACTGCAAGTTCAGCTAGCTCTTCAAGCTCATCAAGTGACTCTATTGCACCTAGGTTAAACGCAGAAAGTGTACAAAGGGCAATTTCGCCTTCTTCGTCATTCACGTTATTAAGTGGCTTAGTTGGCAATGCAATTTCTAAACATAAGTTAGATTGGCGAATTGGCGCAACTTTAGAAATAAATGGGCTGTGTGTATTACAGTGATCCACATTTTGTAAATAAATACGACCAGTACTTGCACGCTCTTGCGCAAACATAGAGAAAAGCTCTATGGCTTTAATGCGTTTTTTACGAATAGACTCGTCTTGTTCATATTTAACGTAAAGTGCGTCAAACTCAGCTTGGTCTTCAAAAAATGCATCATAAAGGCCAGGTACATCTGATGGGCTAAATAATGTAATGTAATCATCTTTAATTAAACGAGAGTACATTAGTTTATTAAACTGTACGCCGTAATCTAGGTGGCGTACGCGGTTATCATCTACACCACGGTTATTTTTAAGTACAAGTAGGTTCTCTACTTCTAAATGCCAAAGCGGGTAGAATAATGTTGCTGCGCCGCCACGTACACCACCTTGTGAACAACTTTTAACCGCTGTTTGAAAGTGCTTATAAAAAGGGATACACCCTGTGTGATACGCTTCGCCGTTACGAATGTGGCTACCTAGCGCACGTATTCTACCTGCATTAATACCAATTCCCGCACGTTGTGAAACGTATTTAACAATAGCTGACGACGTTGCATTGATTGAATCAAGGCTGTCGCCACATTCAATTAATACACACGAGCTAAACTGGCGAGTAGGCGTACGTACACCCGACATAATTGGCGTTGGTAGAGATATTTTAAATAAAGATACTGCATCGTAAAAACGTTTAATGTAATCAGTACGTGTTTCACGTGGGTAATCTGAAAATAAGCTTGCCGCAACTAAAATATATAAAAACTGTGCACTTTCGTATATTTCACCCGATACACGGTTTTGAACGAGGTACTTACCTTCAAGTTGCTTTACAGCAGCGTAGCTAAAGTTAAGATCGCGAGAATGATCAAGGTATGCATCAAGCTCATCTAACTCTTGCTCTGTGTAATCTACTAGTAAATGAGCATCGTAGCGTTTATCGCCAACCATTTTTGTTACGTGGTCAAATAAACGTGGTGGCTCAAATTGACCGTACGCTTTTTTACGTAAATGGAATACAGCTAAACGTGCAGCTAAGTATTGGTAATCAGGCGATTCTTTTGAAATCTGATCCGCTGCTGCTTTAATGATGGTTTCGTGAATGTCTTTAGTACGAATACCGTCGTAAAACTGAATGTGCGACTTTAATTCAACTTGCGAAACCGAAACGTTGTTTAAACCTTCGGCGGCCCACTCAATAACGCGATGGATCTTATCCAGATCAAGAGGCTCTTTACGCCCGTCACGTTTGCTTACAGATAACTGTTGGTTCATTTGCCTGTATTCCTTGGGAATTATGTATTTTGACCAATGCTTTATACCTCGCCGGGGCAAGGTATATACTCATTTATTATAAGTTTCGCCATATTTGCGAATTTAATTGAATAACATTTGGCCACAATATCTGGTGTTGTTCAATTTAGAGATCACAAGATAGTGTGGTCTGAGTTGTTTTGCAAGGGACATAATTGCCCCTATTTGTGGATAACTTCGGGATAACGTATTTGTGTTAGTAGACACTCACCTTCGAACAATCATTTAAGTTGAAATATGCAAAAATCAACTAATGATCTGCTAAATTTACGCATTTTAAAAATAAATTTTGACTGCTTTTTTTATCAGCAAGCTTTGCGTAAAAACTAACACAATCACAATATATAGTGTTTATTAATTAACATGGCACTATATATGGTTAAAACCATCAATTGGGCTTTGCCAGTTAAAATCAGCATTCCAGCTGTTGGCTTCATCAATACTTGGTATGTAGCCCCAAAGTGCCGTTGCTGTGCGCATACCTGCGGCTTTGCCTGCTTGTATGTCTCGCTGTGCATCACCAATGTACAAACAGCGTTTTGGTTGCACTCCCATAAGCTGTGCACAGTGTAGCAGCGGTAAAGGGGATGGCTTAGCTTCAGCTAAGGTGTCGCCACTTATTACTACACTAGCATTTTTCAATGCGGGAATTGCTGCCACTAAAGGATCAGTTAAAAACCCTGGTTTGTTAGTCATGATCCCCCATTTGATCTTTTTCTGATCAAGGGCAATAAGCAACGATTCAACACCGCTGAAGCAATGCGTGTGATTTGCTATGTTTGCAGCGTATTCGCCAACTAATTGCTTAATAAGTTCGCTTTGAGGTTGTGTGTCCCATAACTCTTTAAAACCAGCCTCTAATAATGCGCCTGCGCCGTGAGATGCCGCAGGGCGGTATACATCACTACTAACAGGCTCTATTTTATTATTAATGAGAACTGCATTTAAAGCCGCACCTAAATCATCAGCGGTGTCGAGTAGAGTGCCGTCTAAATCAAATAAAAATGCATCGTACTCAATAAGGGGGAGGGGGGCTTGAGAGTTAGCCATTAAGCTAACTTCTCAAAGTACAGTATGTAATTTACGCTAACGTCACTATTGAGCGTATATTGCTTTGATAGTGGGTTATAAGAAAGGCCTGTACTTGCACGAACTTTTAAACCCGCTTGCTCTGCCCATGCAATAAGCTGCGCAGGTTTTATAAACTTTTTATGGTCGTGTGTACCTTCAGGGACCATTTTTAATAGCTTTTCAGCGCCAATAATAGCGTATAAATATGCCTTAGGTGTTTTGTTTAGAGTTGAAAAAAACACGTCTGCGCCTGGTTTGGCAAGTGCGGCTACGGCATGAATGATAGATGCAGGATCGGGAACGTGCTCAAGCATTTCCATACAGGTTATTACATCAAAGCGCTCTGGGTGTTGCGATGCAAACTCTTCTGCTGGCACTTTTATGTAATCTACATTTACGCCAGTTTCTAAACTGTGCAACTTAGCAACAGTTAAAGGCTCTTGCCCCATGTCGATGCCAGTTACTTTTGCGCCCATGCGCGCCATGCTTTGGCTTAAAATACCGCCACCACAGCCAACATCGAGTGTTTCTTTATCGAATAAGCCTTGCGTTTTGTTTGCTATAAAGTCTAAACGTAACGGGTTAATTTCGTGAAGAGGTTTGAATTCTCCGTCTAGGTCCCACCAACGCTCGGCGATGGCTTCAAATTTTGCTATTTCTGCGTGATCTACATTTTGATGTTCGGTCATAAAATACTTCCTCGTCAATCTGAGGCCATTATATAGGGCTAAATTGATAAATCGCAAAGTTTTGCGCCTGTAAATTAAAATTAATTGTGATAGCATGGCTGTTAGAAATAATAACAATACTCTTAATACCCAATACCGGGTTGTTGAGAGCTGATACTGAAGGAATGTGATATCAAATGACTGATCTCGCCAATGAAATTCTGCCAGTCAATATTGAAGACGAGTTAAAAAACTCCTACTTAGATTACGCAATGAGCGTAATTGTAGGACGTGCATTACCAGACGTACGTGACGGCTTAAAACCTGTTCATCGCCGCGTTTTGTTTGCAATGAACGAGCTTAGTAATGACTGGAACAAGCCTTACAAAAAATCGGCCCGTGTGGTCGGTGACGTAATCGGTAAATACCACCCACACGGCGACAGTGCAGTTTATGACACGATAGTTCGTATGGCTCAGCCATTCTCACTGCGTTATATGCTAGTAGATGGCCAAGGTAACTTCGGTTCGGTTGATGGTGATTCAGCAGCGGCAATGCGTTATACAGAAGTACGTATGGCTAAAATGTCGCATGAGTTATTAGCCGATCTTGAAAAAGAAACGGTTGATTTCGTTCCTAACTACGATGGCACTGAGTTCATCCCTGATGTTTTACCAACGAAAGTTCCTAATTTATTAGTGAATGGTTCGTCAGGTATTGCAGTAGGTATGGCTACAAATATACCACCACATAACTTAACTGAAGTTGTAAATGGTTGTTTGGCACTTATTCAAAATCCAGATTTAACTATTTTAGAGTTAATGGATTATATCCCTGGTCCTGATTTCCCAACGGCTGCAATTATCAACGGTAAGAAGGGTATTGAACAAGCCTACTTAACTGGCCGTGGTAAAGTGTACATGCGTGCACGCGCCGACATCGAAACCGATGAAAAAACAGGCCGTGAAACAATCATCGTTCACGAAATTCCTTATCAAGTTAATAAAGCTCGTTTAATTGAAAAAATTGCTGAGCTAGTTAAAGATAAGAAAATTGAAGGTATTAGTGCGCTACGTGATGAATCAGATAAAGACGGTATGCGTATCGTTATTGAAATTAAACGTGGTGACGTAGGCGAAGTTATTTTAAACAACTTGTATTCACAAACTCAGTTACAAACTGTGTTTGGTATGAATATGGTTGCGCTAATTAATAACCAACCTAAATGTTTCAATTTAAAAGAAATGTTAGAAGAGTTTATTATTCACCGTCGTGAAGTAGTAACTCGTCGTACAGTATTTGATTTACGTAAAGCCCGTGACCGTGCACACACGCTTGAAGGCTTAGCGATTGCGCTTGCAAACATTGACCCAATTATCGAACTTATTCGTAAATCCCCAACACCTGCTGAAGCTAAAATTGCTTTAACAGCGCGTCCGTGGGAATTAGGTAATGTACAAGGTATGCTTGAAAAAGCAGGTGAAGATAATGTTGCTCGTCCAGATTGGTTAGCGAGCGAACTTGGTATTCGCGATGGTCAATATTATATCTCTGAGCAACAAGCTCAAGCAATTCTTGATTTGCGTTTACATAAGCTAACAGGTCTTGAACACGAAAAAATCTTGACCGAATACCAAGCGTTATTAGAATTAATTGCTGAACTACTTTATATTTTGGCAACTCCTGAGCGTTTAATGGAAGTTATTCGTGACGAGCTAGTTGAAATTAAAGAGCAATATGGTGATGAGCGTCGCACTGAAATTAATGCAGCTGCTCACGATATCAGCCTTGAAGACTTAATTACCGAAGAAAACGTAGTAGTAACGCTTTCTCACGAAGGTTATGTGAAGTATCAAGCATTGTCTGATTACGAAGCACAGCGTCGTGGTGGTAAAGGTAAGTCAGCAACGAAGATGAAAGATGAAGATTTCATTGAGCGTCTATTAGTTGCAAATACACACGATACTATATTGTGTTTCTCTACGGCCGGTCGTTTATATTGGCTTAAAGTGTATCAGTTACCACTAGCGAGTCGTGCAGCGCGCGGTAAGCCAATTGTTAACTTGTTACCACTTGAAGCTGATGAACGTATTACTGCTATATTGCCAGTACGCGAGTACGCAGAAGATAAATACATCTTTATGGCAACAGCATTTGGTACAGTTAAGAAAACACCATTAACGGCTTACAGTCGTCAACGTGCAAGCGGTATTATTGCTGTTAACTTGAATGATGGCGATAGCCTGATTGGGGTTGATATTACCGATGGTAGCAACGAAATTATGTTGTTCACTGATGCAGGTAAAGTTGTACGCTTTAAAGAAGCTGAAGAAACAACAGTTGTTGATGAAAACGGTAACCCAGTATTAGACGAAGAAGGTAACCCTGAGATTCGTTTCAAAGGTGTTCGCCCAATGGGTCGTACTGCTACAGGTGTTCGTGGTATTAAAATGGCCGATGATCAACGCGTAGTATCGTTAATTGTACCAAAAACTGACGGTGCTATTTTAACGGTAACTGAAAATGGTTACGGTAAGCGTACACAACTAGAAGATTACCCATCTAAGAGCCGTGCAACACAGGGTGTTGTATCTATCAAGGTGAGTGAGCGTAACGGTGCTGTTGTTGGTGCTGTACAAGTTGATGATAACGACGAAATCATGATTATTTCAAATCGTGGTACCTTAGTACGTACTCGCGTTAATGAAGTTTCTACGGTTGGACGTAACACCCAAGGTGTTATTTTGATCAGAACTATTGACGAAGAGCAAGTAGTTGGTTTACAACGTATAGAAGAGATTGAAGTTACAGAAAGTGACTTGATTGATATTGAAGACGTTGAAACTGTAGATACGGTTATTGATGAAGTAGCGGATGATAATCCTCCTTCAGAATAATTGATATTGAAAAAGCGGCCTTGGCCGCTTTTTTTAATGTTGTTGAAAAAAATTAATAGGGTGTGAAGTTATATTCACTCACTAAAACTCAAAGGTTTAGTGGGTGGGTATTGAGCGTTCATGCTTAGTAGTTAAATTACTGGAATGAGGCAAAGGTAATGAGTAAATATAATTTTTGTGCGGGGCCAGCTATGCTTCCGCAAGCGGTTATGAAAAAAGCACAAAAAGAGTTTCTAGATTGGCAAGATTTAGGTGTGTCTGTGATGGAAATAAGCCATCGTAGCAAAGAGTTTTTAGCCCTTACAGCTAAATGTGAAGCCAGCCTTCGTCGTCTAATGAATATCAGTGATGAATTTGAAGTGCTGTTTATGCATGGCGGTGGTCGTGGTCAGTTTAGTGCTGTGCCATTAAATTTACACCAAGAAGGCAAAGTTGCGGTTTATTGCGAAAACGGCGTGTGGTCAAAAAGTGCAACAGACGAGGCCAACAAGTTTACTCAAGCAACCTCTATTGATGTGCGTAATGATGACAATGGCGAGTTTTCTATTAAACAGGTTGCTGATTGGGTGTTACCAGAAGATGCATCTTACATTCACTATTGCCCTAACGAAACGGTTGACGGCTTAGAAATTTTTGATGTACCAAGCCACCCAATTGCACCGATCGTTGCTGATATGTCGTCAACTATTTTATCACGCGAAATAGACGTTAATAAATTTGATTTAATTTACGCTGGTGCGCAAAAAAATATCGGCCCGTCGGGCATATCAATCGTTATTGTTCGTAAAACATTACTTGAGCGTGAAGGCTTACCTAAGCCAGGCATTTTAGATTACGCATTAGAAGCAAAACAAGGCAGCATGTTTAACACGCCTCCTACATTTGCTTGGTATTTAGCTGCTGAAGTATTTCAATGGCTTGAAAGTAATGGTGGCGTAAAAGCGATGGAAGTTCAAAATATTGCTAAAGCGCAGCTACTTTATGACTTTATTGATGAATCGAGCTTTTATACCAATAAAGTAGCTAAACATTGCCGTTCACGTATGAATGTTCCGTTTTGGCTTAATGATGAAAGCTTAAATGATAAGTTTGTTGCTCAGTCTAAAGATGCAGGGTTACTTGCTCTTGAAGGCCACAGAATTGTGGGCGGTATGCGCGCAAGTATTTATAACGCAATGCCTATTGAAGGTGTTCAAGCACTTGTAGACTTTATGGCTGCTTTTGCAAAGGAGCACAGCTAATGGAGCAGCTTCGTTTAGAACCTATTTCTAGAGTAAATGGCACAGTAACCCTACCAGGTTCAAAGAGTCTATCGAACAGAATTTTATTATTAGCAGCACTTGCAAGCGGTACTACCGTTGTAGAAAACTTACTTGATAGTGACGATATACGCCATATGCTGGGCGCCTTAAAGTTATTAGGTGTAAATGTAACTTTAAATGATGAACGCACTGTAGCCACCGTAGAGGGTGTTAGTGGTGTGTTTAATACACCGACTGAGCCATTGTTTTTAGGTAATGCGGGTACTGCTTATAGACCTTTAACGGCAGTACTTGCTGCCGTTGCTGGTGAGTACGAGCTAATAGGCGAGCCACGTATGGAAGAGCGCCCAATAGGGCACTTGGTTGACGCGCTGCAAGCATTGGGTGGTGATGTTACTTATACAAAGCACAAAGACTACCCACCACTTAAAATTGTGGGTGGCCAAATAAAAGGCGGTGAAGTTGAAATTGACGGCAGTATTTCAAGTCAATTTTTAACCGCTCTATTAATGGCAGCGCCATTATTTAACGGTGATACAACAATAACTATTAAAGGTACTTTAGTCTCTAAACCTTATATTGATATTACACTTGATGTAATGGCACGTTTTGGGGTTAATGTTGAGCACAGTGATTATGCAACTTTTAAAGTTAAAGGTGGTCAACAATATCAATCATTAGATCGCATAATGGTTGAAGGCGATGCATCTTCTGCTTCTTACTTTGTTGCTGCGGCTGCAATTGCAGGCGGTGAGATTGAAATTAAGGGCGTTGGCGCTAAATCGGTTCAAGGTGATATAGGCTTTGCCAAAGTAATGGAGCAAGTAGGCGCAAAAATTGATTGGTATGATGAACGTTTAGTTGTTCGCAAAGGCGAATTAAAAGGCGTGGATATTGACGCCAATGCAATTCCTGATGCAGCCATGACTCTTGCAACTGTTGCTCTTTTTGCCAAAGGCCCAACAGCCATTCGTAACATTTATAACTGGCGAGTAAAAGAGACAGACCGTTTATATGCAATGGCAACTGAGCTTCGTAAAGTAGGCGCACAGGTTGTAGAAGGTGAAGATTTTATAGAGATCACCCCACCTGAAACATTTAATGATGTTGCTGTTGATACTTACGACGATCACCGTATAGCCATGTGTTTTGCAATGGTTGCCGTTGGTGGAAAGCCAATAACAATTAATGATCCAAAGTGTACCTATAAAACATTTCCTACATTTTTCAATGTTTTAGCGTCAGTCAGTGAATAAGCTAATTAGAAGTAATTACAAAAGTTACACACTAATAGCAGATATATTTTAATAACTGACGTATAATGTCGCGGTTTATTTAGGTGTGCATTGCAGGAGGTTTTAAATGCAGGCGTTATTAATGCCCGTGATCACCGTTGATGGCCCAAGTGGTTCAGGTAAAGGAACTGTTTGTCGCTTGTTAGCCGACAAGTTAGGGTGGGATGTATTAGATAGCGGTGCGATTTATCGTGTTTTATCTTTAGCTGCACTTCATCACCAAATTGCATTAGACAATGAAGAAGGGCTTGTCCCGCTTGCTGCAAATTTAGATGTGCAGTTTTTGGTAGATAGCCAAACTAATGCAGGAAAAGTTATTTTAGAAGGCGAAGATGTAACCACTACTATTCGTAATGAAGAAGTAGGCGCTGCGGCTTCAAAAGTTGCAGCATTACCTCGCGTTCGTGAAGCGTTATTACGTCGTCAGCGTGCATTTCGCACTGAAAATGGCTTAATTGCCGATGGCCGTGATATGGGCACTGTGGTTTTTCAAGATGCGCCGTTAAAAATATATTTAACAGCAAGTGCACAAGAGCGTGCTCGTAGACGCTTTGTTGAGTTGAATACGCGCGGCCTTGATGTTACACTAAGTGGTCTATTACAGGACATTCAAGCTCGTGACGAGCGCGATATGAATCGCACCGTTGCTCCGCTTGTACCTGCAGAGGATGCTATTGAGATCGATACTAGCGATCTTAATGCACAGCAAGTGTTTGATAAGGTAATAACTTTATTGGATATTGCTATCTCTGAAGGTAAGCTTCCTAAACGAAGCTAAACACATTTTATGCGCCAGCAGGATGCCAGTGCTATTTTAACAACCCCATGCAGCATGGTTGCTTATTGGTATTAATATATGAGACGTATATTCGTATGTCAGAAAATTTTGCGCAGTTATTTGAAGAAAGCTTAAAGGGTTTTGAAGCAGAGCAAGGCTCTATCGTTAAAGGTACAGTAATCTCTATCGAGAATAACATTGTACTTGTAGATGCTGGTCTTAAATCAGAAAGTGCTATCCCTGCAGAGCAGTTCAAAAATGCTGCTGGTGAACTAGAAGTTGCTGTAGGCGACGAAGTAGATGTTGCACTAGATGCAATTGAAGACGGTTTCGGTGAAACTATCCTTTCTCGTGAGAAAGCTAAGCGTCACGAAGCATGGATCCGTCTTGAGAAAGCATGTGAAGAGCAAGAGACTGTTACTGGTGTTATCAACGGTAAAGTTAAAGGCGGTTTCACAGTTGAAGTTGATTCAATCCGTGCTTTCCTACCTGGTTCACTTGTTGATGTTCGTCCAGTACGTGACACAACTCACCTTGAAGGCAAAGAGCTTGAATTTAAAGTAATCAAGCTTGACCAAAAACGTAACAACGTTGTTGTTTCACGTCGTGCAGTTATCGAATCTGAAAACTCACAAGAACGTGAAGAGCTTCTTGCTAACCTTGTTGAAGGCCAAGAAGTTAAAGGTATCGTTAAGAACCTTACTGACTACGGTGCATTCGTTGACCTTGGTGGTGTTGATGGTCTACTACACATTACTGATATGGCTTGGAAGCGTGTTAAGCACCCTTCAGAAATCGTTAATGTTGGCGACGAAATCGCAGTTAAAGTTCTAAAATTCGACAAAGATAA
This sequence comes from Pseudoalteromonas sp. NZS100, assembly GCF_015864815.1. NCBI lineage: Bacteria > Pseudomonadati > Pseudomonadota > Gammaproteobacteria > Alteromonadales > Pseudoalteromonadaceae > Pseudoalteromonas > Pseudoalteromonas sp. NZS100. Next base: position 47,287 of record NZ_JADYWM010000022.1, on the reverse strand, counting down.
AACTCGTGTTTCTCTAGGCCTTAAACAGCTTGGTGAAGATCCATGGGCAGCTATCGCTGGTCGTTACCCAGAAGGTTCTAAACTTTCTGGTCGTGTTACTAACCTTACAGATTACGGCTGTTTCGTGGAAATCGAAGAAGGCGTTGAAGGTTTAGTACACGTTTCTGAAATGGATTGGACTAACAAGAACATCCATCCTTCAAAAGTTGTAAGCCTTGGTGACACTGTTGAAGTTATGGTTTTAGAAATTGACGAAGAACGTCGTCGTATTTCTCTTGGTCTTAAGCAATGTATTGCTAATCCTTGGCAGGAATTTGCTCGTCTACAAAACAAAGGCGATCAAGTTACTGGTAAGATCAAATCAATCACTGACTTCGGTATCTTTATCGGTCTTGACGGTGGTATTGACGGTCTTGTACACCTTTCAGACATTTCTTGGAATACACCTGGCGAAGAAGCTGTACGTGAATTCAAGAAAGGCGACGAAATCACTGCTATCGTATTGCAAGTTGACCCAGAGCGTGAACGAATCTCTCTAGGTGTTAAGCAAATCGAAGCTGACCCATTCAATAACTACCTTGATGCAAACAAAAAAGGTGCTATTGTTAAAGGTAAAGTGACTGAAGTTGATGCGAAAGGCGCAACTGTTGAACTTATCGAAGGCGTTGAAGGTTACATCCGTGTAGCTGATATCGCTCAAGAGCGCGTTGAAGATGCAACTACTGTAGTTTCTGTAGGCGACGAGATTGAAGTTAAATACGTTGGTGTTGATCGTAAGAACCGCACTTTAAGCTTATCTGTAAAAGCTCTTTTCGAAGCAGAAGAGAAAGAAGTACTAGAGAAGCTTAAGAAAGAAGAGCCAGTGTTTGAAAACGCAATGGCAGCTGCTTTCGCAAATGCACAAAAAGACTAATATATAATTAGTTTTTAGTTGGAAGGGCATTTTTTGCCCTTCCTATATCTCTTTTTAAGGAAACGCTATGACTAAGTCAGAATTGATAGAAATACTTGCGGAACAACACGCACACGTTCCAGTGAAAGATGTTGAGAATGCTGTAAAAGAAATTCTTGAACAAATGGCCGGCTCATTATCTACTTCAGATCGTATTGAGATCAGAGGTTTTGGTAGTTTCTCTTTGCATTTCCGCGCTCCTCGCACAGGTCGTAATCCTAAGACTGGCGATACAGTTGAGCTTGAAGGAAAGCATGTACCTCATTTTAAACCAGGCAAAGAATTGCGCGACCGCGTGAATGAAAGCATTGCCTAGTTAACTTAGTGGAGTAGTTACTTGTTCAAGGTATTAAAAATTATTCTGGTTGCACTATGCCTTATCAGTGCATTTGTATTAGGGTCACAAAACCCACAGTTAGTACAAGTAAATTACATTATAGCCAGTAATACACTACCTTTAGCTGTAATAATAAGTATCTGCTTTTTATTAGGTGTTTTGATTGGTTGTTTTATTAGCTTTAAATTGTTTTCGCAATTAAAGTGGCAAAACTACCGCTTAAAAAAGCAATTAGCGCCTGAAAAAGATAAAAAAAAGCTTGCCGCGAATAAAGACACCTAACTATGATTGAGCTTTTGTTTTTACTATTACCTGTTGCCGCTGGTTACGGTTGGATTATGGGTAAAAACAGTGCTAAAAACCAAGCTCATGAACTTAATCGTCAGATCACTTCTGAATATAGCAAAGGCTTAAAATTTCTACTCGATAGAGAAGAAGATCAAGGCTTAGAGCATTTAATCAACTTACTTGAAGTTTCAGCCGACTCGGTTGAACACTATTCTACACTTGCCACCATGTTTCGCCGTAGAGGTGAATTAGACCGCGCAATAAAAATTCATGAACTTCTGTTAAAACACCCAAGCTTAAATGAACAACAAGCTGCAACTAGCCGTTTAGAACTAGCCGAAGATTATATAATGGCCGGACTACTAGATAGTGCGGAAGAGCACTTAGTTTGGTTAGTTAAAGCAGGGCATGTAGAAGCGCTGGACCCTATTATCACTTTATATTCGCAAACCCGTGAGTGGGAAAAAGGCATCAACATGTTTGAAGCTCATAGCGAACTATTTTCAAAAGAACAGCAATTTAAAGCAATTGCTAATTTTTATTGTGAGTCAGCTTTAAGTGACAATACACCCCAACTAATGAGAAAAGCGATTAGCTTAAATTATAAAGCCGTGCGTCCGCTTTACGAGTTAGGGTTAGTTGCTTACGCAAAAGAAGATTACGTTAAAGCTATTTATTACTGGCGTGAACTTGTCTCTCAATTTACCTTGTTTGCTCCGTTGTTTATTGATGAGCTTGCACACAGTTATAAACAATTGAATTTGACGCATCAATTTCACGAGTTAGTCAGTGACTTGTTAGAGAAGGGCGGTGTATTAATTAAAATAAAGCATTGCCAAGCATTACTTGAGCAAGGTCACACCAAGCAAGCCTTTGAATTTTTAACTGATAGCTTAAAACGTCAACCTACTATTCGTGGTTTTAGTTTTTTACTGCAATTAATGGGTGACCAAAATAAAAATACTAAAGAAGTACTTAACGAAATTGATAAGCTTGTAACCTCTTATATTGCTACAAAACCAGATTTTCAATGCCAGCATTGTGGTTTTACAAGCTACACCATATATTGGAACTGCCCTTCTTGTAAGCATTGGGAAACCATTGTTCCAAGTCGAGGCTTAGACGGATTTTAATAACCCCATAATTAATAACTTTACTGCCATTCACTAGGATAGTTATGTCTTTCGAACACTCAAAAAAAATTCTTATTGCATTAGATTACGATGATCAAGAAGTTGCTTTAAACTTTGTTAAACAACTTTCTCCTGATACTTGCCGTCTCAAGGTCGGCAAAGAAATGTTTACCTATTTTGGACCTGCATTTGTTAAAGAGTTAATTGATTTAGGTTTTGATGTTTTCTTAGATTTAAAGTTTCATGATATTCCTAATACAGTAGCTAAAGCGGTTACTGCAGCTGCTAAAATGGGTGTGTGGATGGTAAACGTTCATGCTTCTGGTGGCTTTGAAATGATGAGCAAAGCTAAATCGGCTCTAGAGAAATTTGGTGACAAAGCGCCATTACTTATCGCTGTTACTGTATTAACAAGTATGGATGAAACAGAGCTTAAGCGTTTAGGTGTTGATAAATCAGCTCAAGAGCAAGTTATCTATTTAGCTAAGCTTGCAAAGGAAGCTGGGCTTGATGGTGTTGTGTGTTCTGCACAAGAAGCAAAAGCTTTAAAAACAGAGTTAGGTGATAGCTTTAAGCTTGTTACGCCTGGTATACGCCCTGAAGGGAGTGATGCGGGTGATCAAAAGCGTATAATGACTCCTAAGCAAGCTATAGATTCAGGAAGTGACTATTTAGTTATAGGCAGACCGATTACTCAAGCAGATAATCCTGTAAAAGTGCTTAGTGATGTTAATAACTCTATAGCTTAATTTAACAATAAGCAGTCATATAGTGCTAAAACCCCTTACCTTATGTGAGTTTTATGTTACATTAATAAAATCAAAATGTAGTAGGGGTTTGTTTTGAAGTTATTTTTTGGTTCTATAATAATTGTTATTGCGGGTTTTTCAGTAAATAAGTACGTTTTTTCTAATAAAGCATACGACGGTGTAACAACCGTTACAGATATAATTCCAACGTACCCAGTCGATATGTTTGATTTTAAAAAAACAATGCAAGATTATGCTCATCATCTGTGTTACAAAAATGAAGATACACTTATATCTCAGCATGTAAGCGTTAGTGAATGTATATCAAAGCTTGATGATAAAAAAACAGAATGTGAAAAAAAGGTTTTTCGTTTGGCACCGCTCAATCTTGAGTCGGAAGTTGAAGTGCTTGATTATTCAAGGCAATATACGCAATGTACATTGCCTTATAAATATATTTTAGGTTAATTACTAACAGGTATTATTAGTAATTACAGCCAATTATAATTAAGATCTTAAGCGAATGGATTTCGCTTCAATATCTATTAACTCTTGTTTAAATAAGCCACCAATTGCTTTTTTATAATTAGCCTTACTTGTAGAAAACATCTTTTTTATTGCTTCAGGATCAGACTTATCACCAAGTGGAATAACACCGCCTTCGTTTTTAAGCTTTTGCATAATAGTTTCACCAAGGTCACTTACTTTTCCCATACCTGGCTTTTCTAGTACAACATCAATTTTTCCGTCGTCACGTACTTTTTGAATATAGCCTTTAAGCTTTTGACCCACAAATAAGCTTTTAAATACCATATTGTAAAAAACAACACCGAAGTGCGACTCTTCAATTAATACTTTGTAGCCAATATCTGTTTTACCAGCAACAATTAAATCCACTTCTTGTAAGTGAGTATATTGCGGCTCATCTTTTGATAGGAAACGATTAAAGTTGTTTGAGGCACAAATACGTTGGCTTGCATTATCAAGATACAGACGTACTAAATAAGAATGTCCTTCTTGCATGCGTGGCTTTTGTTCATTAAAAGGTGCAAGCACATCTTTCTCAAGCCCCCAATCTAAAAATGCCCCAATACTATTTATTTCTTTAACGCGTAGTAGGGCATACTCGCCAACTTGAGCATGTGGTTTCTTTATTGTTGCTGTGGCTAAATTAGCATTGTCTAAAAAGATAAATACACTAATACTATCGCCCGCTTCAAGCTCATGTTTTATTTCTTGTTTTGGTAAAAATACTTCACCTAAATCATGGCCGTCTAAGTAAGCACCTTCGTTACTCACTTCTTTTACAAATAATGTTTGTGTGGTTCCTAGGTAACTCATAATTATTCCTGCTCAGGCTTTTTTTTACGGCGCATTGGTGTATCGCCATCAATGTTCATCGGTGCTTTAATTGGTGCTGTAGGCTTTTTAGGTTTAGCTTTGCGTTTAAATACAGGCTTTTTAACAGCGGTGGCTTTTTCTTTAGATTTGTCCCACGCTGCCTCAGGTTTTTTCTCTTTTAAACCTTTAAACTTAGCTTTTAAGCTCTCTACGCTCGCAAATTTTAATTCGTCATTTAAAAATGCTTTAATAGCTAAATAACTTGCCCAATCTTTTGGGCCAACTAATGAAATTGCATTTCCTTTAAAGCCAGCACGTCCTGTACGACCTATGCGGTGTACATACTCTTCGGCGTGTTTTGGTAAATCAAAGTTAATAACGTGCGTTACGCTCAACAAATCTAAACCACGAGATGCAACGTCGGTGGTGATCAATATTTTAAAGTTTTCGCGACTAAACGAATCCATGATATCTAAACGTTTGTTTTGCGTTAAATCACCAGCAAGCGCTACAGATTTGAAGCCTTTAGCATTAAGGGCTTCACTCAAACGGCTCGTGTCAGAACGCGTTGCTGTGAAGATAATACATTGACCAACATCATCTTGGTTTAAAAAATGCTCTAATAGCGCTTCTTTATGATCAAGGTGATCGGCAAGGTATAACGTTTGTTTAATATCGCTATGTTGCTCATTTGCTGCACTTAGCGTAATTTGCTTTGGTTTTTTTAATAGGTTACGTGATAGTGCATCTACTTGTGCATGGTCAAGTGTTGCAGAAAACAATAACGTTTGACGTAGACGGTGATTAGCTTGCTCGTTAATCATTTTTAACTGCTCGGTAAAGCCTAAATCTAAAATACGATCGGCTTCATCAAAAATAAGCAGTTCTAGTCCACTCAATTGTAATGAGCGTTTTGTAATGTGATCAGCTAAACGCCCAGGTGTAGCAACTACGAATTGTGGGTCGTTTCTAAGTGCTTTTATTTGGTCATTAAAGTTTTCGCCGCCAAGTATTTTAACTGCCTTAATAGCTGTGCCTGCAATTAATAAACGCAGCTGAGTAAATACTTGCGTAGCAAGCTCACGCGTAGGAGCAACAATAAGTACACGAGGATCGCGTTTACTGAGTGCTTTTTGTTTCATAACCCTTTGTACAGCAGGTAATAAAAACGCCAAGGTTTTGCCCGACCCAGTTTTAGACTGAGCGAAAATGTCATGCCCTGCAAGTGCGGTAGGCACTGCATGCGCTTGAATATCGGTGGGCTGGGTGATCCCTTGATGTGCTAATTGTGTTTCAAGGCGTGTATCAATCCCAAGATCAGTAAACTGCAATGTGTGTTTCTCCAAAATGAGCAAATTAACTCTATAAATTTATTAGCGCATTATAGCTTACACAGCTAGGTCGCTAACAGTAAAAACCAATCTATAGCGCTATTTTTTGCAATTAAACTAAAAAAGCGTAAAATACGCGCCCCATATGCGCCGGATTTACGATTCGGTAAACGCCAATATTGGCTAACAAGGCAAAATAGGAAATATAATGACTGTTGTTCATAAAGATAATGTAACGGGCGATCACTTTGTAGTATGTGCGCTGTATAAGTTTGTAGGTTTACCTGAATTTGAAGCTATCCGTAAGCCATTACTAGAAGTGATGGAAGCAAATGAAGTACGCGGTACTTTATTGCTCGCTGCCGAAGGTATAAACGGCACTGTTTCTGCAAAACGTGAAGGGATAGACAACTTATTAGCATGGTTAGATGAGCAACCAAATTTAAAAAACATCGTTACAAAAGAATCTTACGACGATGAATGTCCGTTTTACCGCACTAAAGTAAAACTAAAAAAAGAAATTGTAACGATGGGCGTTGAAGGCGTAGATCCGCTTAAAGTTGTGGGTAGCTATGTAAAGCCAAATGAATGGAATGCACTTATATCTGACCCTGAAGTCATTTTAATTGATACACGTAATGATTACGAAATTGAAATTGGTACATTTCAAAATGCGGTCGATCCAAATACCAAAACGTTCCGCGAATTTCCACAGTGGGCAAAAGAAAACTTAGACCCTGAAAAACACAAAAAAGTGGCGATGTTTTGTACCGGCGGTATCCGCTGCGAAAAATCGACAGCCTACATGAAAGAGCAAGGTTTTGATGAAGTTTATCACCTTGAAGGCGGTATTTTAAAATACCTAGAAGAAGTGCCAAAAGAAGAAACCATGTGGGAAGGCGAGTGTTTTGTATTTGATAATCGCGTTGCGGTTGATCACGACTTACAAAAAGGTTCTTATGATCAATGCCACGCGTGTCGTATGCCAATTACAGAAGACGAAAAGTTAAAGCCTGAATACATGGAAGGCGTCTCTTGTCATCATTGTATTGAAGAAGTTACGGACGAACAACGCGCACGTTTTGCAGAGCGCCAAAAGCAAATAGAATTAGCGCAAGCGCGTGGTGAGGGCCATATTGGTAATGAGGCTCAAGCTGTTTTACAGCAACGTAAAGAAGCTAAAAAAGCCCAAAAAGACGCTCAGCGCGGTAAATAAATTTATACAATAAGTATTACATTTAAAGAGTCTATTTAGGCTCTTTTTTTGTGCCTAAATTTGTACAGTAATTGTTTTCACACCCCGATGATAGTGTTAATCTGCAAAACAGATTTAGTCATTTTAATGCGCATACAGGAAGGGATTTATGCAAGCCGAACAAGTTGAAATCGCACAATTTTTAGCACAACATCCTCCTTTTGATGACTTACCTCAAAAAGCGCTTAATGAGCTAGCTCAACAAGTAGAAGTGGCTTATTTTAGAGCAAAAACTGATATATTGAGTTTTGGACAAGACATTTCTGATTTGTATGTAATTAGAAGTGGTTCTGTAGAAATGTATCGCCGAAATGGCGAGCTGTACAATCGTTTGGCTACCGCAGGTATATTTGGTCAAATGGGTTTATTGATGAACCGTAAGGTGCGTTTTCCTGCAACTGCTCTGGAAGATACATTAGTATATTGCATAAATGTTGAGCTATTTAATCGTTACTGTGATGAGTTTGATGCGTTTGCTGATTACTTCGAAACAGACGGTAACGTGCGTTTGCATCAAGCTATTGTCGAGCAAGCCGATGGCAATGACCTGACAACCGCGAAGGTAAAATCATTAATTCACAGAGATGTAGTCACCGTAGATGCAACCTCTACGATACAAGATATCGCTAAATTAATGACCGAAGAGGCGGTATCGTCAGTGTTGGTAACCGATGTAAATAAACCGATAAATGATGACCCAGAAGAAGATGATGGACAAGTAGTTGGTATAATAACCGATAGGGATTTACGCACTAAAGTAGTGGCAAAAGGGCTTGCCTTTAACACGCAAGCAAAAGACATTATGTCCACTAACTTAGTGCTTTTAGATGCTAATGACTATATTTTCGAAGCTGTATTGGCCATGCTTAGAGATAACTTACATCATTTGCCAGTAGTACAAAAAAGACGCCCAATAGGCGTTATCTCCCTCTCTGATATTTTGCGTTATGAATCCCAAAGCAGCTTATTACTTGTACGTGGCATACTGGCTCAACAAACAATAGAGGATTTGGCGCATTATGCACGCCAATTGCCCAATGTGTTTGTTCGTATGGTGAATGAAGATGCAAACTCACACATGGTTGGTACAGCCATGGCTGTTATAGGGCGTACATTTAAACAAAGACTACTTGTATTAGCAGAAGAAAAGTTTGGGCCACCTCCTGTGCCTTACTGTTTTATTGCTCTGGGCTCAATGGCTCGAGACGAGCAACTTATTGTAACCGATCAAGACAACGCGCTTATTTTAGATGACAGTTACGACGACGAGAAACATAACGCGTATTTTCAAAATATTGCCGATTTTGTGTGTGATGGTTTAGCGCAGTGTGGTTACACCTACTGCGATGGAGAAATTATGGCGTCGTTTAAAAAATGGCGTAAAACTCGCTCACAGTGGTTCGATCAATTTGCAGATTGGATAGCGCAGCCAAAACCACAAGCACTGCTTAATAGTTCTATATTTTTTGACTTAGACGGTGTGTGGGGTAAAACCAAGTGGGCCGACGAGCTTAAAATATTTATAGCAAAACAAAGTAAAGTAAATCGCGTATTTTTAGCTAATATGGCAGCAAATGCTAGAAATAGAACACCTCCACTAGGTTTCTTTAAAGGCTTTGTTATGGAACATAATGGCCAACATAAGCGTTCAATGAACTTAAAGAGAAGAGGGACTGCACCTCTTTCTGATGTTATTCGCGTGCACGCATTGGCTATTGGTTCGCGTAAACAAAATTCGTTTGAGCGACTAGAAGACATTATTGAAGCGAAACTTTTACCACAGGGTAAAGCGCAAGATTTACGTGATGCACTTGAGTATATTGCCATGATGCGAATTCGCCATCAAGCGTGGCAAATAGAGAAGGGCGAAGAGCCCGATAACGACTTAGATCCACATTTACTTTCTCCGTTCGAGCAACGAAACTTAAAAGAGGCATTTGCCATTTTAGAAAAAGCACAAAGCTATTTAAAATTTAGCTACACAGCAAACTCTGGTGTGAAGTAGCCTATGAATCCGCGTAATCATAAAGCAATTGATTGGCAAGCTAGGTATAACGAGCTTGCCAATAGCACCAAAAATAAACTCTTAAAACACTTTTATGCGGGTGCTTATAATCAAGACAAAGCTGCAATAAAAGACGTACCTTTTGTAGCAATGGATTTTGAAACAACAGGCTTAAATAGCCAAAACGACGATATAGTGAGTGTTGGTTTGGTGCCGTTCAATTTAGAGCGCATTTATTGTAAGCACAGTCGGCATTGGGTTGTGCAGCCTAGGCGAAATCTTCATGAAGAGTCTATTTTAATACATGGAATAACGCACTCTGAGGTGGACGACGCCCCCGACTTTAATCAAATTATAGAGCCTTTACTTGAAGCGCTCAGTGGTAAAGTTGTCGTGGTGCATTATGCCGCAATAGAACGTCACTTTTTAAATAATGCGTTATTGTTAAGGCTTAAAGAAGGTATTGAGTTTGCACTTGTTGATACAATGGAAATAGAAAAAAGAGCACTAAAAGCAAGACAGGGGTTATTAGGGCGATTGTTTAACACAAAATTAGGTTCTCTTAGGCTAACAGATTGCCGTGCGCGTTATTCCCTACCAGCATATCAAAATCACAATGCGTTAACGGATGCACTTGCTACAGCAGAACTTTTACAAGCGCAGCTGAGTTATCATTATCGTGTAGATACTCCAATCTCAGAGCTGTGGCTCTAGCTTTTAATGACCTAACAAAAAAACGCCGCAAAAATTGCGGCGTTTTCGTTACTAATTAAAAGTATTACTTACTAGAAATATTATTTAACTGGGCGAGGCTCAGTTCGTAAACCTAAAACTAAGCTTAAACACATAAATAATAATACAATAGTAAATGGCAACCCTGTAGAGACAGCGCCTGCTTGTAGTGCTTCAATTGCTTGTGTGCCACCAATCCAAAGTAAAGCAGCTGCAATTGCGCCCTCAACCGATGCCCAAAATATACGTTGTGGTACCGGTGCATCAATTTTACCGCCAGCTGTAATTGAATCAATTACTAATGAACCAGAGTCAGATGACGTAATGAAAAATACCAACACTAATAAAATTGCAATAAACGATAAAATATTAGATAAAGGTAATTCATCAAGCATTTGGAACATAGCTAAAGGTACTTCAGTTAAACCATTAGTGCCTAACGCACCAACACCATTAACTACTTGATCAATCGCAATACCGCCGTAAATAGACATCCATAAAACGGTAACTAGAGTAGGAATAAGTAAAACCGCAATTAAGAATTCACGAATTGTACGACCACGTGATACACGCGCGATAAACATACCTACAAACGGTGACCAGGAAATCCACCAAGCCCAGTAAAACACAGTCCAACCATGCATCCATGTTTCGTCTTCACGACCGTGAGGATTACTCAATGGAATAATATTTTCTACGTAGCCCATCACGGTAGTTGGTACATTACCCATTGCTACGGCAAAGCCTACTAAACATACAAACAATAATAATGAAAACGCAATTAGCATATTTACATTACTTAGTAGCTTCACACCACCGTCAATACCACGAACCACAGAGACAATGGCTAAAAGTGTTACACCCGCAATAACTAGAATTTGAGAGCCAATGCCACCTTCTGTACCAAATACGTGGTTAATGCCTGCAGAAGCTTGCTGCGCACCTAAACCTAAAGATGTTGCAAGGCCAAATAATGTAGCAAGTACAGCTAAGATATCAATGATATGACCAGGCCAACCCCAAGCTCTATCACCTAATATAGGGTAAAAAATAGAACGAATTGAAAGCGGTAAACCTTTGTTATAGGTAAAAAACGCAAGAGATAAACCAACAACAGCGTAAATAGCCCAAGGGTGAAGACCCCAATGAAACATAGTTGCGCCCATTGCTAATTTTGCAGCTTCTGGTGTATTAGCGGCTACATTTAGTGGGGTTTCGTACCAACCAGTAAAGTAAGCAACTGGTTCAGCAACGCCCCAAAACATAAGGCCGATACCCATACCCGCAGCAAATAACATAGCAAGCCATGAAACGCGAGAATGAGAAGGTTTAGCGTCATCACCACCAAGGCGAATATTACCGTAAGGAGAAACAATAAGTGCTAAACAAAAGAGTACAAAGAAGTTAGCAGCCCACATAAATAGGGCATCAAAATTATTAATAATATCGGTCTTGATACTATCAAGCGCTGTTTTTGCAGTTTGTGGGTCGGTAACAAGTATGGCGATTAAAAAGATGACAATCAGGCCCGCACTAGTTCCAAAAACAGGGTTGTGAATATCAAACCCCCACTTTTGTACGTTGTCCTGACCTACGGTGTAATCCGTGTTGTCAATACTATATTTGTCATGATTTTCCTTCATGCAATACCTCTTTAGTTGTCCTAACAAGCCAAAATAAATTCGGCGTCATATCGAATTACATTAGTCTTTAAATATTAAGTAAAAAGTAATACCGTAATTATTTGAAGACTAACTAATTTGAAGCGTGATCATACAGCTAGTAGTGTATGAGTTAAATATTAAATGTAAATGAATTTGTATTTAAAACGCTGTTTATATGGCCAAATTCATGATTCTTTCATTTAAAAGCCCTAAATTCAAAAATTCAGTGAACGTTAAAATTTAGTTTGCTATTAAAAGTATTAATTTACTTGGTTAAGTAAAAAAAGATCATTTTTAAGTAGCTTAATTAATGCTTAAATATTAGGGCTTGTTAGTCTTTTAGGATTGAAATTTATTAAATCTAGGCGCAATTTAATCGCTCCTAGATTTATAGCTTAGCGGTTCGGTAACAGCTTATGCGTTATTTTTCATGCTTGCATGCAAATAAAAATAATCAAAAGCCGGCTAGCAAAGAGCAAATTTCTCTTCAAGGCTATTATAAATTTATAAGCCGATAAGCATCTTTAATCAAGTTGTAATATGAATATGATTTAACACAACATTAGGGTATGTTGAATTTTGGCGATTGAATTTGCAGTAGTGTGTTTGGTTTTTAGGCAAGGCAGAGGCTATGTAGTGTGGTCATTCCCCATAAATAGGCGATAACGCAGCATAAATACCAAACATACACTGCCCTTTGGGTTCTTTCTAGGGACGATTAACTCTTTGTTACTCGGTTTTTACTTAGCCCACTAGGTTACAAACCTCGTGCCGCGATTTAATCGCCCCTAGATTGAACAAATTTCAATCCAAAAAGCTCAGCATGCCCTAAGCTATATTTTATAAATAGATAGGCAAAGGATTAATACTATTATGCGAGAAAGCGTTACAAACGATACCAATCAAAACGAACTTGTTAAACGCTTTTGCAGCGTTAGAGACGAAAGCCTAGCTATTATTGAGCCACTCACTGTAGAAGATTGCCAATTACAAGCTATGGCTGATGCCAGTCCCACTAAATGGCATTTAGCGCATACCACGTGGTTTTTTGAAACGTTTTTACTTAGTGTTCATTGTAAACAGTACGCAGTGTTTAATCCTCACTATAAAATGCTTTTTAATTCTTACTACAATGGGATTGGAGAGCAATTTAAACGGGCAAACAGAGGAAGCTTATCTAGGCCAGGTTTAGACGAAGTGCTAGCTTACAGAGAACATGTAGATATCCGTGTGATTGAATTACTTAAGACTGACGTTAACCCGCACATTAAAGATATTATTGAACTTGGGTTAAACCACGAGCAACAGCATCAAGAACTAATGCTTATGGACATCAAATATAACTTTTCAGTAAATCCAATATTTCCTCAATATAAAACATCGCTTTTAAATAGCCAAAAAAAATCAGCTGATATTAAACCCCTTAATTTTATCAATTTTGAACAAGCCATTATTAATATTGGCACAAATGCCGACGATGAATTTGCATATGATAACGAGTGCCCCAAACACCAAGTACTAATTCATCCATTCAGTTTTGCTAATAGATTGGTCACTAATGGTGAATATTTAGACTTTATAAATGTCGGTGGATATAGCAATCCACAATATTGGTTAAGCGACGGTTGGGCGCATATTCAAAACACTCGTTTAACGCATCCATTATATTGGCATTACATAAATAACGAATGGTTTGAGTTTACACACTATGGATTGCAGCCTTTAAATTTAAGTGCTCCCATCAGCCATGTTAGTTATTTTGAGGCCAGCGCCTTTGCTAATTTTGTAAAGGCTCGCTTGCCTACAGAGTTCGAGTGGGAATATGCAGCTAAAAATACACCTTCAACAGACACTAATAATAACTACCTAACACCACAACAAGCAAAAGATGATACTGAAATAAACCAGTTAACGGATTCATGTTGGCAATGGACAAACAGTGCATATTTGCCATACCCCGGTTTTAAGCCTATTGAAGGAGTAGCAGGGGAATACAATGGTAAATTTATGAATAACCAAATGGTGTTACGGGGCGGGTGTGTGTTTACCCCTCAAAACCATTTACGACAAACATACCGAAATTTTTATTACCCACATCAAGCGTGGATGTGCAGCGGGATAAGACTAGCTAAGGATATAGTATGAGCCAAGTAACAGCGATTAAACAAAGTAACATAACCGACACTGAATTTTTAAACGACGTGATAAGCGGATTAACTCAACAACAAAAAACGCTTCCGTGTAAGTATTTTTACGATGATAAAGGTGCTGCATTATTCGAGCAAATAACATCCTTACAAGAGTATTATGTTACACGTACGGAGTTGTCTATTTTAGAGCAATACTCGCAGTCAATTGCTCAAATGCTACCTGAAAACCTTTCTATTATTGAGCCTGGGTGTGGTTCGGGTAAAAAGGTCGCGTATTTATTAGCGCACATGGCAAACGTAAAAACCTTCGTACCATTTGAAATTTCTGAGGAGATGCTCAGTTATTCACTTGCACATTTGTCGCCATTATTTCCAGATTTGGCAATTTCGCCATTACTAGGAGACTTTACACATAGCCAAATGGTTAAACAGCTAACCAAAGACACCGCTTTAGACAGTCAAACTAATTTGGTGTACTTTCCGGGCTCTACTCTTGGTAATTTTGCCCCAGTTAAAGCCATAGAAATTATGAATAATTTCCATCGCTTATGTGGTGTAAACGGTTATGTATTAATTGGGGTTGATTTAGTAAAAGAGCGCCAAGTGTTACTTGATGCATATAACGATAAAGCGGGGATCACCGCTGCATTTAATAAAAATTTACTACAACGTATTAATAACGAGCTAAGTGGCACATTTAATTTAGATAACTTTAGCCACGAGTCACGCTTTAACGAGCAACATAGCCGCATTGAAATGCATTTAGTAAGTAACTGTAATCAAAGCGTGATTATAAATGATCAGCAAATAGACTTTATTGAAGGCGAAAGTATCCATACAGAAAACTCTCACAAGTACACGCTCGAATCGTTTAAGCAGCTTGCAGCGCAAGCTAATTTAAAGTTAGAGCAAACATGGCAAGACGATAGTAATTATTTTGCATTGTGCTTATTAAGGCCGCTATAAACGTTACTTAATATGTTTAGGGCGTGTTGATCTTTGATAGGCGATAACGCAGCATAAATGCCAAACATGTGCTGCCCTTCGGGTTCTGCCTAAGGGCGATAAACTCTTTGTTGCTCGATTTTTACTTAGCCCACTAGGTTACAAACCTCGCGCCGCGATTTAATCGCCCCTAGATTGAACAAATTTCAATTCGCAAAGGTCAACACGCCCTAGTAAATGACAACTTTAGCATTGTTAAACTCATAGTTTAGCAATGCGCCACTATTTGATTGCTGTACAAGCATAGCTTTATTTAAACCGTACAGTCTAAATAGCAGGGGGGCAATAATAGATACCGCAGAGCCCGTTGCACTGTCCTCATTTACTCCAAACTGGGGTGCAAAATATCTAAAATGCGCTATGGCATTTTTCTTGTCTTTATTTTTTATACTAAGGGCAATTACTGCATTTTTGTGGAGTTTACTCAACGCTTTAAAATCAACGTGTAAGCTTTTTAAATCGTCTTTTTCAACGTCTTTACTAAATTCTTCATTAAATAATACAACCGTATAACCGTTTTTATCACCGGTACTGTAGGCTGCTTTTATTGCGGATGAAAACACACTTTTTAACTCACCTTTAGCTAATTCGCTTTTTTTAGGCTCTATACTTTTTAGTAACAACTGGGCGCGTTGTTTTTTTACTCTTATAGTAAAGCGCTCATGACTCATTGATGTAAATACTTCAGGGCAATAACCAAAATACTTTATTAAAAAATTAGCGGCCGCTAAAGTACCATGTCCACAGCGTTTAATTTCACTTGTTTGGTTAAACCAGCGAATATTACAATGGCGTTTAGTTATCTCATTTTGATTTAAAAATACGGTAGCAGGGTGGTTTGATTGTGATGCAATATATTGCATTGTTTTTGATGTTAACCCAATTTTATAAATAACAATTAAAGCACTTGAGCCTTTTAAGTTATTTGCAGGGCTATAAAAAACAGATTCGGTGGAAGTGAGTTTTATACAACGAAGCGTAAGCCATTTGGGCTTACGCTTCGTTAAACAAAGAGTGTTATCCTTTGCTTGCATACGCGTCGTTATGAACGCCCGCAGCACGACCTGATGGATCTGCATTGTTTTGGAACGATGCGTCCCATGCAAGTGCTTCAGGAGTCGAACACGCTACCGATTTACCATGCGGCACACATTTAGCTGATGCATCACCCGGAAAGTGCGATTCAAAAATAGTACGGTAGTAGTAAGCTTCTTTTGAATCTGGCGTATTAATAGGGTATTTAAATTTAGCATTTGCAAGCTCTTGATCGCTCACTTGCTCATTTACAAACTCTTTTAACGTATCAATCCAGCTGTAACCAACACCGTCTGAAAATTGCTCTTTTTGGCGCCATAAAACTTCATCAGGCAAGTAGCCATCAAAACCTTCACGTAAAATGTGTTTTTCAATTTTGCCATCTTTACACATTTTGGCTTCAGGGTTGATACGCATAGCAACATCAACAAATTCTTTATCAAGGAACGGTACACGTGCTTCAACGCCCCATGCTGCCATTGATTTATTAGCACGTAAACAGTCAAACATATGCAGTTTTGATACTTTACGGTTTAGCTCTTCATGAAACTCTTGTGCGTTAGGGGCTTTATGGAAGTATAAGTAACCACCAAATAGCTCATCAGCACCTTCGCCAGATAACACCATTTTAATGCCCATCGCTTTAATTTGGCGAGCCATTAAGTACATAGGTGTAGAGGCACGAATCGTTGTTACATCATACGTTTCAATGTGGTAAATCACTTCACGCAGTGCATCAATACCTTCTTGAATGGTAAAAATGATAGGGTGGTGAATAGTACCAATCATGTCAGCTACTTTTTGGGCCGCGGCTAAATCAGGTGAACCCTCAAGGCCTACTGAAAAAGAATGCAACTTAGGCCACCATGCATCGCTTTCGTCGTTATCTTCAATACGTTTTGCAGCAAAACGCTGGGTAATAGCAGAGATAACCGATGAGTCTAAACCACCAGAAAGTAATACACCGTAAGGCACGTCACACATTAGCTGGCGTTTAACGGCCGCTTCTAATGCATCTTTAACGTCTTGTGCTTGTGCGCTGTTATCTTTAACTGCATCAAATGTTTCCCAATCACGCTTGTAATAAGGTGTCATTTTGCCATCTTTGCTGTACAGGTAATGCCCTGGTGGAAATTCTTCAATATGCTTACAAATTGGAGAAAGTGCTTTTAACTCAGAAGCAACGTAAAAGTTACCGTGCTCGTCGTGACCAGTGTAAAGCGGGATAATACCAATATGGTCACGGCCAATTAAGTAAGCGTCATTTTCTTCATCGTATAAACAAAATGCAAAAATGCCATTTAGATCATCTAAAAAGTCAGGCCCTTTTTGTTTATAAAGCGCTAAAATAACTTCACAGTCTGATTGAGTTTGAAAAGTAAAATCAACATCTAGCTCTGCTGCAAGTTCTTTATGATTATAAATCTCGCCATTAACCGCTAAAATATTTGTTTTTTCAGGATTGTATAAAGGCTGTGCACCGCTTGATACACCAACAATAGCTAAACGCTCATGTACTAAAATAGCTTTTTCAGATGCATATACACCAGACCAATCTGGGCCACGGTGTCTAAGCAGCTTTGACATTTCAATTGCTTGGGTACGCAATTGAGCGGGATCAGATTTAATATCTAATACCCCAAAAATTGAACACATAGTAACTCCTCATTCCTATTATGTGTGCAGCAAAGCCAATTTGCTGTGCTGCGAAACCTTGTTTTATCAGAAAAAATTACTCAAGTCACATAGCTTTTACAATTAATTAAGAATAATTTATGCACCAAGTTATATGTAACCGCACCAAAGTGGTCAATGCGTGGTGCCTGCTGCTATTTTTACGTCGTTATTATTGTTCAAAGCTTGTGCAATCATCACTTTTAGCGCGTTAATAACAGTGTCTTCACACATGCTAGGTGCGCCATTGTGGTGCACAGCTTGGCTTGGTAAATAAGGAATATGCACAAAGCCACCTTTCATTACAGCGCAGTGATCATTTATGTAATGCATAAGACCATACATAACGTGATTACACACATACGTACCTGCCGTATTGGAAATGGCAGCAGGTATATTGCTGTTGTGCAATGCTTGTAACATGCGCTTTATTGGTAAGTTTGTGAAATAGGCATCAGGGCCATTTTTTTCTATTGGTGTATCGATAGGTTGCTTACCTGCATTGTCTTTAATGCGTGCATCGTCAACGTTTATTGCAATACGCTCAATTGATATTTCGCTGCGCCCACCAGCTTGACCTATACATAAAACAACCGCCGGATTATGTGACTCAATGGCGTTTATAAGCTGACTAATAGACGTATTAAACTCACAGGCAAGTTCTAGTGTACATATTTTGTGTTTCATGATGATAGTTTCATCAAGTTTTTGCACTGCTTGCCAAGAAGGATTGATAGCTTCGCCACCAAAAGGAGCAAAGCCAGTTATTAATACACACGGCATAGTAGAAGTTGATTTAGTCATTAAACACCAAGCTATACATTAAAATAATATTAACGGCGAGTAAGATAACGGCCGTCGGAATTTGAACCTTTATTACATGGTACCTATTTTAAAATCTAGGGCGTGTTGATTCTAGAATATTTTATAGGTTATTTTTAAGTGCAAGGCTCAATTGATGTAGGTGTCCGTCAAGTTTCTGCTTCGCCTTTGCTGCTTCTTCAAACGTTACATATTTAAACTCAACAGTATCTAAAGGTCTAAATTGTGCAAATTGACGTAAGTCGGCTTCAATAACAGTCCCTAACAGAGGGTAGCCCCCTGTGGTTTGGCCATCATTTAGTAACACAATTGGCTCTCCACTTGGTGGTAATTGAATACTCCCAGGACTCACCCCTAGTGATGGCAAAGAGTGCGAATGCCCCAAATTATTTTTATGCTCAAGCCTTACGCCCATTCGGTTACTATTATTGCTGACTTTAAAAGCGGTAGACACAAAGTTGCTAAGTAAAGGCTCGCCTAATAAGTCGGCATGAGGACTTGGATGCAGGCGTATAAGCTTGCGCTGGGCGGGAGCAATTGCGCCTACCTTTATAAACTCTCCATAATAAGGAGTAATAGGTATTTCATCACCAGTGATGAGAGATCTACCTTCAAAACCACCAAGACATGCGTTTAAATCTGTAGATTTAGAACCCATAATCTCAGCATTTTGTATACCGCCTTTCACTGCTAAATAAGCTCTTAAGCCTGCTCTACCAGTAGCGAAACTTAGGACTTGTTTGTTTTTTACTGCGTATGTCCAACCAGGATAAATTGCATGTCCATCAAGGGTTGCTTGCAAATCTGCACCATGAAGAGCAATTACTGTGTCGCAGGTAAATTCCAGTTCGCACAAACCTACAGTTATTTCTAAAACGGCATCATTGTCGTTATTGTTAAGTAATCTATTAGCAATGATTTGTGCATAAGGGTCTAGGCTACCCGCTTTGCTTACACCTAAATGGCGGTAGCCCTCACGGCCAAAATCTTGAATTGTAAGTAATACACCACTTTTAAGTACTTTAATCATGATTTGCTCCTTTATTAACGAGCGGAACAAATTCAAGCGTATCGCCTGGTTGAATTAAACAAGGTTGCTCAGAGGTCGAATCAAACAAAGCAGTATCTGTATGACCTATTATATGCCAACCACCTGGGGTATCTGCGGGGTAAATGCCGGTTTGTGCAGCACCTATCGCAACAGAGCCTTTAGGAACTTTAATGCGTGGCTCATCACGTCTTGGTGTATGTAATTGCTCATTTAAGCCATGTAGGTAAGCAAAACCGGGCTGAAAGCCTAAAAATAAAACGTGGTACTTGGTTTTACTATGAATATTAATAACTTCATCGGCACTTAAATTATGATAGCGAGCCACGTAATTAATGTCCTCACCCTTGTATGTGGTTTTGATTAAGTGATGCTGCCCCTTAAAAGTACTTGTTTTAATCTCATTCCACAGCGAAGGTAGCACTTGTAACCACTGTTTTAAGTGTTTATCTGATTTTAAATAAAGAGTGAGCGAGTTCATGGCGGGCACCAAATCGCTAAATTCATCAGTGCTTTTACAGTGGCTAGCTAAAGCCCAAATTTTCTTTTGAATAGAGAGTATATCTGTAGCGTCTAAATGCGATGCATCAAACAGTAAACTACTGTTTGTTAATGCATAAATATGAGGAGCTGGCTTCATTAAATAAACCTATTTGTACAACATTATTTAAACGTAACACAGTTTTATTAATTTATTTACACCATTGCGACTAAGTGGTTATGTTTATTGCCCAACTTACTTTAAGAGTAGTTTTATATTCAATTAATCGTATTTAATTTATTGAAGACCAAAACTTAATACGTTTCGTACTAAATAAGTAATTAGGCTGAAATGAAAATTAGGATAAGGAGGTCTTAGTTAGCACGCACTTGTTTAAGAGGTACTTTATGAAACACCAGCATTTATTATATTTATCAGGCGCTGCTATTATATTTAGCGCAGGCAGCTTTGCTTTATCTATGGAAAAGGTTGAGCACAGTAATGTAGAAGCCACCATGCATGTAGAAACCATTGTACTTGGATCGGGTTGTTTTTGGGGAGCCGAAAAACGCTACGAAGCGCTTAATGGCGTTATTGATGCTGAATCGGGGTACGCTGACGGCAATGGCTTTAAAGCTACCTACAGAAATATTACTGATCAGTCTCGTCGTTTTGACGAGAACAATTATGCTGAAGTTGTACAAGTTATGTATAACAGCAATATAATTTCAGCAGAAGATCTCTTAAAAAACTATTTTGAAAGTCACGACCCTACACAAAAAAATCGCCAAGGTAACGACATTGGTACGCAATATCGCTCAATTGTATTAACGACTACTGATGCACAAGCTAAAGTAGCTGAGCAAGTTAAATCGCAATATCAGCAGCTTTTAACCGATGCGAGCTATGGCAAAATTGAAACAGTTATTAAACCGCTTCAAGGTTTTGTATCGGCAGAAGAGTATCATCAAAATTATTTAGAAAAGAATCCTAATGGCTATTGCCCAGATCATTCTACTGGTGTTGTTTTTAATAAAACACCTGTAGAAAAAGTAGATAACACTGCTTTACTAACAGGAAAGCAAATAGTGGTACTTGATTCACGTGAATACTGCCCATATTGTGAAAAGTTTAAAAAAGCAGTCGCAAATGATTACAAAGGAACAATACCAATGTCGTTTCGCCATGCTGACCAACTTGATGATTTAACTATTAAGTCAGCCACGTGGGCAACACCAACCATTTTGTTTTTAGAAAATGGCGTTGAGGTATATGGTCGTCAAGGTTACGCAACGCCCGAAGAGTTTTATAAAGCATTAGGCGCTTTTAAATTAGGTAACGGTGATGCTTATAAAGTTGCATTTGATGCACGAACAGATAGACCTTACTGTAAAGAGTACAAAGAGTTTAAAAATACACCTGACGGTACTTTTGTTGATAAATTAAGTGGTGAGCCACTATTTGATACAAGCGATAGGTTTAACTCAGGTACTGGTTGGTTGTCGTTTACTCATCCTGTAAAAAACAACGTAACACAGCACGACGATAGCAGCTGGGGGATGACACGCATTGAGCTTCGCTCTAAAAGTACAGGCATACACTTAGGACATTTATTTCCAGGTGAAGGTCCAAGAGGTCGCGATCGTTACTGTATTAATGCAACAGTCCTTGATTTTGTACCGAGAGATAAAAGCTAAACCCTTTCTTTGCGAAGCCTGATTTTAATCAGGCTTTTTTTGCATAAAACAAAATAGGCTTATCATAATCTTTGCAAATTTGTTAAAATTTAAGCGTGCAGCTAATCGTCAATAATATTACTTAGGTTATTAATGAATCAATTAAAAAAAATAGCAACGCAGTTAATATATTTGCCATTCGCTTTACTGCTTTTAATAAACAACGCTAAATCAGCGACTCATTACGTAGTAGGCGTAGAGAATATAGAATACCTTCCATACTACGATGGTAGTGGGGCTGATAACCGCGACTATTATGGTTTCAGTCAAAAGTTACTTACCTTGTTTGCCCAGCAGCATGATTTTAAGTTTGAGTTTTACACACTACCTATTAATCGACTTTACAAAGAATTTGTGGAACATCGCCATGTCGACTTTAAGTATCCAGATAACCCTAGCTGGAAACCAAGCTACAAAGCTTTATTTATTGATGTAAATAAAATTATTTATTCGCAGCCAACCGTTGTGACTAAAACGGGCATTGCGAGTTTAAATAAAAATATCACTATTGATGAATGCATTAGTTTTGCAACGGTAAGAGGGTTTACGCCTCAAAGCTTTAAACCGTTAATGAATAATGAAAACGTTGAGTTAATAGAAACAGCTAACGTAATTGAATTAATAGAGTTGCTTTTAAAAGAGCGAGTGGAGTGTATTTACATATCTAACGATGTATTAAATTATAACCTCCAAAAATACTTTAAATTAACCCGACCTGTTTATTTTCAAAACGAATTGCCGACAGATTTACAAGCCTTTTTATTATCGTCGATTGACTACCCTGACATAATCAAGAAATTTAATACCTTCTTGATTTCACATAAAGTGCAAATAAGTAAATTAAAAAAAGAATATCAAATTAAAAATTAACTAAAAAAGCCCCGTAAGTTATAACTTACGGGGCTTTTAAAAGTATTAAACTTATATTGCATATCATGTGGTTTGCGCCAAAAATAAAAACAGTTCAAGCCAAGTCACCACCTAACTTGAACCGCTTTTTCACACTGACAACATCTTCACACACAATATAAAGATTCTGTTTACTACGCTTTGGTAGCTTTGTATTACATATCATGTGGTTTGCGCCAAAAATAAAAACAGTTCAAGCCAAGTCACCACCTAACTTGAACCGCTTTTTCACACTGACAACATCTTCACACACAATATAAAGATTCTGTTTACTACACGTTGGTAGCTTTGTATTACATATCATGTGGTTTGTGCCAAAAATAAAAACAGTTCAAGCCAGGTCACCACCTAACTTGAACCGCTTTTTCACACTGACAACATCTTACACACACAATATAAGATTCTTTTCACTGCTACGTTTGAGTTACTAGAACTCTAAAGGTTGCATTTATTGCTCTTAAGAAACAACTTAACTAAGTTGTTTTGAGCTGATAGAGCAACTTTAATATTTAACTTTATTTTCGACAAACGATAAAAACGAAACCAATGAGTGAAAAAAATTAAACTATAGACTTTAGTCTAATGTGTGGCGCTAAGTTTATGTATTTAATTAAAAAATATTATTCAAATTTGCAGGAAGTTATACCAATCTGCTTATATATGGGGTCTATTTAACGTTAAGAAAATTACGCTATAACTAGGCAAAAATTTTTGTATCTAGTTGTTCTCGGCAATTGCTCCCTGCATTGCTCTACCTCCTGCATCCATGCAGTCGTAAATAAAAAATTTTTAACGACGT
Organism: Pseudoalteromonas sp. NZS100; assembly: GCF_015864815.1. Classification (NCBI taxonomy): domain Bacteria; kingdom Pseudomonadati; phylum Pseudomonadota; class Gammaproteobacteria; order Alteromonadales; family Pseudoalteromonadaceae; genus Pseudoalteromonas; species Pseudoalteromonas sp. NZS100. The sequence continues at coordinate 23,841 of NZ_JADYWM010000022.1, read as the reverse complement.
AATAGTGCAATTTAATTCGTTAAATTGATCAAAGATTTATGCAGGTTGGTATTAGACGAGTTCAGTAATACAACACAGAGTTGGTTGTATTACTGAACTCACTTAATAGGGGATTATTCTTGGATTTTTCTAAACGTATTTACAACCCACTTCGCAAATAAATCAAGGGGGTGATTAGGCGTGCTTGATTCGTGCTGCACTAAATAGTATTTATCTTTAGTTGTTAAAGGCTGTTCGAATAACTTGTAAAGCCATTGCTCATCTAGCCAGCTTTGGCTAATAGGCAGTGGGATAAGTGCAATGCCCATGCCTTGCTGCGCTGCACGCGCTACACCAAACATGCTATCTATTTGAATAATCTGCGAAGGAGAAAAGTCATCAATCCCTGCTTTTTCGGCCCACTGATGCCAAGCCCAAGGGCGAGCTTTGTGCAAGATTAGCGGAACTTGGTTAAGGGCTTGACGATGATCGTCCCTCCACTGATCGAGCAATTTTTTATTACATGCAGGAATATATTCAAGGTTAAACAACTCAGTCGCTAACCCTTCAGTAGGTTTACCTGAGGACAATACAATAGATAAATCGCTATGACGCGTTAATTCTTTGCGTGTTTTAAGCGTGTCCATTTGCAGGTTTATATTAGGGTGTTCTGACGTCCACTCACTTAATTTAGGCATGAGTAGTTCGCTGGCAAAAAATTCAGGCAGCGTAATCGTCAAATTTGTATTTTGCTGCATCTGACTAAACTCATTAATGGTGCTCTCTAGCATTGTGATGATAGGAGACACAGCATCAAAAAAGTTTTTACCCGCTGTGGTTAAGCTAATTGAACGCGTTTTACGTTGAAAAAGCTCAATACCAAGTTGTTCTTCAAGTTGTTTTATTTGATGGCTTACCGCAGACGGCGTTAAGTACAGCTCATTAGCTGCATGCTTAAAACTTAGGCTTCTTGCGGCAAAGCAAAAAGAGCGAAGGCCACGAATAGGAGTTTGCATGTTTTCCAGAATTATTTAATTTATTGAGACGCCTTACTTAGGCAAAATTTGAACCAACTATTTAATGTTTAAATATCAGTAGGTTAAAAATAAAATTAACGCTAGTTCACAAAAAGGGTGCAGGCTATCCACAAAATAGTGCAAAGAATCTAAGCGCTTACATTTAATTTATATTTGTATTATAGATAAAATTTACTACAGATGTATGAATGACGGTAAAAATAATGACAAAAGATAAAAAAAATCCCTCGTAAGAGGGATTTTGGGTAACTCAGCGCCATTGGCACTGGGAATGAGGTCGGTACAGGGTAAAGCGTTATTTTAAGCTAAAGCCTAAAAAACCATTTCTGGAACTTCACCGTCAACAAGTAATTTACCTGCTGTTTTACTAATGATTTCATCAACAGATACGCCCGGAGCACGTTCTAATAGATGAAATGCGCCGTCTTTGACTTCTAATACGGCTAAATCTGTCACTATTTTTTTTACGCAATTAACGCCAGTAAGCGGTAAAGAGCAGGCCTCTAATAGTTTAGAGTCACCATGCTTACTTGCATGGGTCATAGTAACAATAATATTTTTCGCGCCAGCGACTAAATCCATCGCGCCACCCATGCCTTTAATCAGCTTTTTAGGGATCATCCACGATGCGATGTTGCCGTTCTGGTCAACTTCAAATGCACCCAGAACGGTTAAGTCTACATGACCACCCCGTATCATGGCAAAACTATCTGCACTATTAAATATGGCTGCACCTGTGGCTGCTGTCACGGTTTCTTTACCCGCGTTAATCATATCGGCGTCTAGCTCTGCTTTAGTTGGGTACGGGCCCATGCCTAAAAGGCCATTTTCGGACTGTAACATAACTTCAATATCATCTGGTACATAGTTTGCGACGAGTGTCGGAATTCCTATGCCCAAATTTACGTAGTAACCGTCTTGAAGTTCTTGTGCAACGCGCATTGCAACTTGTTCACGTGATAATGCCATAATTATGCTCCTGCTTAATCTCGTGTTATTACACGTTCAATGCGTTTTTCAAAGCTGCCTTTAATAACGCGATTTACAAAAATACCTGGGGTATGAATTTGGCTTGGCTCTAGCTCACCCGGTTCTACAATTTCTTCTACTTCGGCAACGGTAATTTTGCCCGCTGTTGCCGCCATTGGATTAAAGTTCATGGCGGTGTGTCTAAACACTAAATTACCAAAGCGGTCGGCTTTCCACGCTTTAACAATAGCAAATTCACCCGTTATAGATTCTTCTAAAATATACGGGCGACCATTAAACTCTTTTACGTCTTTGCCTTCAGCAACTGGAGTACCGTAACCGGTTGCGGTGTAAAACGCAGGTATACCCGCGCCACCAGCACGCATTTTTTCAGCTAGTGTACCTTGAGGCGTAAGCTCTACATCAATTTCGCCACTTAATAACTGCTGCTCGAATAGGGCATTTTCGCCAACGTACGAGGCAACTACTTTTTTAATTTGTTTGTCTTGTAATAAAATACCTAAACCAAAGTCATCAACACCACAGTTATTAGATACTACGGTTAAGTTTTTTGTTTGCATGTGCTTAATTTGTTTAATTAAGCCCTCAGGAATACCACATAAACCAAAACCACCGGCAATAATGGTATCGCCGTCTTTTAATCCTTCCATTGCAGCTTCGTAACTAGAAACTACCTTATCAAAACCGGCCATGAGTCTCTCCTCATTGTGTGCTATTTATTGTTAACTATCGTGAATCATCATTTCATAAGATAGCTATTTAACCTGAACTCTGGTTAATAGATTTACTAACATATGAATCAGGGTGATATTTAAATTTATTTTCTCTAGCCAGAGATTTTCAGTGAAAACAAGGCGAATTTACGCGTCAATAGCTGGCCTATTGCAAGTAAATTCAACGCAGTTAGTGCTGAAAATAGCTGCTCGAGATAGATTTATTATCCAGAGCTCAGGTTATTTTGTGTGTAGTGCCACAGATACTTTGCTCACAGGTTGCTTACCAAGTGCTTTGGTTATTTCCCAGCCAGTGTCACTTAACCTTTGTAAATCAATTCCATGCTCAATGCCAAGCCCTTGCAGTAAGTAAACTACATCTTCGGTGGCAACATTTCCTGACGCACCCTTAGCATAAGGACAGCCACCAAGGCCCGCAACTGCCGCGTCAACCGTTGCAATACCTAGGCTTAAAGCTGCGTAAATATTTGTGAGCGCTTGGCCGTATGTATCATGAAAATGCACGGCCAACTTGGTTTTATCAATGTGCGTTAAAAGTAACTCGATTAACTGCGTTACTTTTTTAGCGGTGCCAACACCTATGGTATCGCCAAGGCTTACTTCGTAACATCCTAAATCTAGTAGCTTTTGCGATACACTCAGTACTGCTTGTGGGTCAATTTCACCCTCATAAGGGCAACCTAGCACACAGCTTACATAACCACGTACGCGAATATTATTCGCTTTAGCAAACGCCATTACTTCGCTAAAACGTTCAATACTTTGCTCTATTGAGCAGTTGATATTTTTTTGACAAAACGACTCACTCGCAGCTGTAAATATAGCAAACTCTTTAATGCCAACAGCATGCGCTGCTTGTGCACCTTTTAAGTTAGGTGTAAGAGCACTTAAATTTACGTCAGGTAAATCTAGCGCTGATATTACATCCGCTGAGTCTGCCATTTGCGGCACCCACTTAGGGGAGACAAACGCGCCCGCTTCAATATCTTTTAAACCTGCAGCACTTAGGGCGTTAATAAGCGCTACTTTATCGGCTGTGCTTACTGTTTTTTCGTTTTGTAGGCCGTCTCGCGCACCAACTTCAACAATACGTACTTTACTTGGAAAGGCACTCATTATGCACCTTCCTCAGTTGTATCTTCGACAATAGCAAGCAGAGCACCATGCGTTACTAATTCGCCTTCACCAAAACAATAGCTTTTTAAAATGCCGTCGTGTGGTGCGTTAAGCGTGTATTCCATTTTCATGGCTTCGATAATAACAACCGCATCGCCTTTGGTAATTGTGCTACCAATGTCGATTAAGTGCTTAACTACTGTGCCATTAAGGGGCGCGGCAAGAGGCAGTGCTTCGCTTTCGTGCGAACTAATATAATGTTTATCAACTAGCTCAAACTTAGTTTGCAGTGCTTTATTCATAACAGTGACAATATTGGCTACGGTACTATTGCCAACAGTATTATTACCTACCGTAGTTACGTGCGCGCTATGTTTTTCACCGTTAATAAATACACTGCAAAGATTATTATTTAATGTGCCTTGTAGATTAAAAACGTGCTCGTTATGCCTAATACTATAGCCTGCTGTCGTTTTTATAGCGCTTAGCTGCAAATCGGAAAAAGGGACTTTAATTGCTTGTGGTGCATTGAGTGTAAATCCAGTTAGTTGTTGCCACGGGCTTGCACTGTTTTGCGCATTTTGGGTATTAGTTAGCGATTCTAAATATGCAAAAGCAGCAATAAGCTGGCTCGTTTGTAATAACGATTCGTCAACCGCAACTAACGAGTCGCCTTGCTCTGCAATAAAGTGTGTGCTTGGCGCACCTTGTTTAAAGGTAGGGTGGCTTGCTAAATTATGTAAAAAGCCAATGTTAGTGCTAAAACCCGCTAAATGAAATTGCTCAAGGGCTTGTTGTAAGCGGCTCAGTGCTTGTTCGCGATTGTCGTCGTGCACAATAAGTTTTGCAATCATTGGATCGTAAAACGGGCTGATTTCGTCGCCTTGTGCAATGCCTGTATCAATGCGTACAAATTCACTGTTAAGCGGTGTGTGTAGTGCTTCAATAGTGCCCGAGCACGGAATAAAGTCGTTGGCTGGATCTTCTGCGTATATACGTGCTTCAAAGCTATGACCCTGCAATTGAATATCACTTTGTGTCAGTGGCAATGTTTGCCCACCCGCAATATTAATTTGCCAATTGACTAAATCTACACCCGTTACCATTTCGGTCACAGGGTGTTCTACTTGAAGGCGCGTATTCATTTCCATAAAGAAAAATTCATCGCCACAAAGTAAAAACTCAACCGTACCTGCGCCTCTATAATTTATAGCCAGAGCACAGCGTACAGCCGCTTCGCCAATTTCTTTGCGTAGTGCGTCAGATAAACCCGGAGCAGGGGCTTCTTCAATTACTTTTTGATGACGACGTTGCAAAGAACAATCACGATCGCCTAAATAAACACAGTTGCCATGGTTATCTGCAAATACTTGCACTTCAACATGGCGAGGCTGGTTTACATAGCGCTCTAATAACACTAAGTCGTTACCAAAACCGGCAATCGCTTCACGTTGCGCACCTTGTAGTGCGCTCATAAAGTCTTTTGCTTTTTGTACAACGCGCATGCCTTTACCACCGCCACCAAAGGCGGCTTTAATTAGTACAGGGTAGCCAATTTTTTCAGCTTCACTTTGTAAAAAAGCAGGGTCTTGCTCATCACCGTAATAACCAGGTACTAACGGTACGTTAGCAGCTGCCATTATTTCTTTAGCGCGGGTTTTAGACCCCATTGCTTCAATACTGCTTGCTGGTGGCCCTATAAAAGCAATGTTGTTAGCTTCGCAGGCTTTAGCAAATTCGCTGTTCTCAGATAAAAAACCATAGCCTGGGTGAATACAATCAGCGCCGCAGTCATTGGCAACTTGTAAAATTTTGTCTGCTACTAAATACGAATCTTTACTTGGCGCGGCACCAATATGGTAAGCCTCGTCAGCCATTTTTACGTGCTGGGCATGTTTGTCTGCATCAGAATAAACCGCGACCGTGGTTAAGCCCATTTGTTTTGCGCTGCGCATTACACGGCACGCAATTTCTCCACGATTGGCAATCAGTATTTTTTGTAATCGTTGTGTGTTCATAATCAATCCTACAGTTGCCAAGCGGGTGGGCGTTTATCAAAAAAAGCACTTAGCCCTTCTTGACCTTCTTCAGATACGCGAATTTTTGCAATACGCTCAGCGGTAAGCTCAATGAGTTCATCGGTTATTGGTTTATTTGCTACATCGTTAATTAATGCTTTTGCGGCTTTTACTGCAACAGGTCCGTTATCAATCAGTGTTTGCAGCATATTATCGAGTGCACAGTCTAAATTACCGGTTACTTGATGAATTAAACCAAGTTGCTTAGCAGTATGGGCATCAAACACTTCAGCCGTTAAAAAGTACCTGCGAGCAGCGCGCTCACCAATGGCTTTAATGACATACGGGCTAATAACCGCCGGAATAAGACCCAGCTTTACTTCACTTAAACAAAATTGCGCATCGTCTTTACTAAGGGCTATGTCGCAACAGGCAATTAAGCCCAGAGCACCACCAAAAGCGGCACCTTGCACAGCACAAATTGTAGGATGCGGGGAGCTTGCCAATACCTGCATTAACTTAGCTAATTGCATTGAATCAGCTAGGTTATCGGCATAGTTGTTATCAGCCATTGATTTCATCCAGGCTAAATCGGCGCCTGCTGAAAAGTGTTTACCCTCAGTTTTTAAAACCAAAGCACGAATATCAAGCGTATTTGCATGTTCAATACACTGAATAAGTTCGTGTATTACTTCACTGTTAAATGCATTTCTTTTTTCTGGGCGACTTAACACAAGTACAGCCACATTAGATTTTGTTATTTGTAGTGTTACTGACATTTTGCGCTCCGGTTACATTCTAAATACGCCAAATTTCGAATCACGTTTTGGTGCGTTATTAGCAGCCGTTAACGCAAGCCCTAATACATTACGTGTATCGGCAGGGTCTATAATGCCGTCATCCCACAAGCGTGCGCTGGCGTAATACGGATGACCTTGCTCTTCGTACTGATCAATAATTGGCTTTTTAAAATCACTGATTTCTTGCTCGCTCATGCTTTGGCCTTTGCGTGCTAAACCATCTTGTTTAACTTGCGCCATTACACCGGCTGCTTGCTCGCCGCCCATGACCGAAATACGGGCATTAGGCCACATCCACATCATAGTTGGTTCAAATGCGCGGCCACACATACCGTAGTTACCTGCGCCGTAAGAGCCGCCAATAAGTACTGTGAATTTAGGCACGTCAGCACACGAAACCGCCATCACCATTTTAGCGCCGTGCTTTGCAATGCCTTCGGCTTCGTATTTTTTACCCACCATAAAGCCGGTAATATTTTGTAAAAACACTAAAGGAATATTGCGCTGAGCACACAGTTGAATAAAGTGCGCGCCTTTTTGCGCCGACTCACTAAATAAAATACCGTTATTAGCCACTATGCCAACAGGATTGCCATAAATATTGGCAAAGCCGGTGACCAGCGTTTCACCAAAATAGCGTTTAAATTCATCAAATGATGAGTCGTCCACTGTGCGCGCTATTACTTCGCGTACATCAAACGGCTTTTTAAGGTCGGTGCCTACAATGCCGTAAAGCTCGTTTATATCGTAACGGGGTGGTTTTACATCTTCTAGAAGAGGGGCGGTCTGACGTGTGTAGTTAATGCGCTCAATACATTGGCGCGCAATAGACAGCGCATGAGCATCGTTTTCAGCGTAGTGATCGGCAACACCCGAAATTTTACAGTGCACATCGGCGCCGCCTAACTCTTCGGCTGTTACTTCTTCGCCGGTTGCTGCTTTTACAAGTGGCGGGCCTGCTAAAAATATAGTGCCTTGATCTTTTACAATAATGCTTTCATCTGCCATTGCAGGTACGTACGCACCACCTGCGGTACATAATCCCATTACCACGGCTATTTGTGGAATACCTTTACCCGACATACGGGCTTGATTGTAAAAAATACGACCAAAATGCAACTTATCTGGAAATACATCATCTTGCTCTGGCAGGTTTGCACCGCCAGAATCCACCAAATAAATACACGGTAAGTGGCAGCGCTCGGCGATATCTTGTGCGCGTAAATGCTTTTTAACAGTAAGCGGAAAATATGTACCGCCTTTAACCGTGGCATCGTTTGCAATAATCATGCATTCAACGCCTTTAACACGGCCAATACCGGCTACAACGCCTGCACAAGGTATTGCTTGTTCGTACACACCAAAGGCTGCAAATTGCGAAATTTCTAAAAACGGTGAGCCTTCGTCAATTAATGTATTTATGCGGTCGCGTACAAATAATTTACCACGGCCTTCGTGGCGCTCTTTTAATGCAGCGCCTCCGCCTTGGCTAATTGTTGCTACTTTACTACGTAAATCATCCACCAGCGCTGACATATTTTTATGGTTTTGCACAAACGTTGGGTCGTGAGGATTAACGCTCGATTTTAAAATAGTCATGGTTTAATCCTTAACGGCTTTCTGTGAAAAGTTCGCGGCCAATAAGCATGCGGCGAATTTCGGATGTACCAGCACCAATTTCGTATAATTTAGCGTCACGAAGAAGACGGCCCGTTGCGTATTCGTTTATGTAGCCATTGCCACCTAAAATTTGAATTGCATCTAGTGCCATTTTAGTTGCAAGCTCTGCTGCGTATAAAATTGCACCGGCTGCATCTTTACGGGTGGTTTCGCCTCGGTCACACGCTTTAGCTACCGTATATACGTATGAGCGCGCAGCATTCATTTGTGTATACATGTCGGCTACTTTGCCCTGAATTAACTGAAATTGACCAATAGGGGTATCAAACTGTTTACGCTCATGAATGTACGGTACCACTATGTCCATACACGCTTGCATAATGCCAAGCGGGCCCGCTGCTAGTACTACGCGTTCGTAATCAAGGCCACTCATAAGTACTTTAACGCCTTCGTTTAAGTTACCTAAAATGTTTTCCTCTGGTATTTCACAGTTTTCAAATACTAGCTCACAGGTGTTTGAGCCGCGCATGCCCAGTTTGTCGAGCTTTTGCGCTGTTGAAAAACCAGGAAAGTTGCTCTCAACAATAAACGCGGTAATGCCTTTAGCGCCGGCGTTTAAATCTGTTTTAGCGTAAATAACGAGTGTGTGTGCGTCGGGACCATTGGTGATCCACATTTTGTTGCCGTTTAAAATGTACTTATCGCCTTTTTTCTCGGCTTTAAGTTTCATCGATACAACGTCAGAGCCCGCATTAGGCTCGCTCATTGCAAGAGCACCAATGTGCTCACCACTAATAAGCTTAGGTAAGTATTTTTCTTTTTGAGCTTGTGACCCGTTACGGTTAATTTGATTAACACACAGGTTTGAATGCGCGCCATAGCTTAGGCCAATTGATGCGCTAGCACGGCTTATTTCTTCCATAGCAATAACATGTTCTAAGTAACCTAAACCGGCGCCGCCAAGTTCTTCAGATACGGTCATACCTAGTACGCCCATTTCGCCCATTTGAGACCAAAGTTGATTTGGAAAAGCGTTATCTAAGTCCGTTTTTTCAGCAAGCGGGGCAATCTCCTGACTCGCAAAACTGTTTACGTGGTCGCGGATCATATCGGCGGTTTCGCCAAGGCCAAAGTTCATTTCTTTATATAGTGAAATAGTGCTCATGATTCATTCCTGTGTGACGTGTGTGTTGTCAGTGTGTTTTTATTTTAAAAATAAACTTACTCGTCTATTTTATTAAGCGTGTCTCTACAGCGGCGCTCGGCCGTCACTAACTCCATAAGAACAACTTTAATGTCGTCCATTTGTTGAGATAGGTCTGCTTTTTTTTCTGAAATAAGGTCAAGCATAGTAACCAACTGCTTAGCGCTTGATTTATCTGCGTCGTACAGTTCAAACAAACGACCGGTTTCGGCCAATGTAAAGCCCAATCGTTTACCACGTAATATTAGTTTTAAACGCACTTTATCGCGTTTTGAATAAATACGGGTTTGACCATTACGATCAGGCGTTATTAACCCTTGGTCTTCGTAAAAGCGAATAGAGCGGGTTGTAATGTCAAATTCTTTAGCGAGTTCGCTAATGCTAAATGTTTGTTCATTACTGGCCGGCATTTTGGCTGAGCTTGCAAAGTTTGTTTGATTATCTGGTTTCATAATTGTATTTACCTCATTCGAATAACTCCAATATAAGTGAAGTTTACGTAAAGGTAAAGCTTGGTGTGATTTGAAACTATTTATAAAGAGATGTTTGAGCGAGGTATTGATTTATATTATTAATACTCAATGGGTTACTTTTATTTTATCAGTGTAGTCTAACCGATGGAAAATAATCCTTACACTTATAAAACTAAAAATTAAGCTGTTTTTAGTTGACGTTGGCGTAAACGTTAGTATTGTGTAAGGGTATTAAATAATAAATGAATACTAAATTAATAGAGCAAATATACTAACAACTATTTGCATATAAATACAATGGAGTTAGTTATGACTTTAGAATCAGTGGTAATTGTAGCAGCAAAACGCACCCCAATGGGTGGTTTTATGGGAGCGTTAAGTGATGCGCAGTCTACCGAGCTTGGCGCTACCGCCATTGCAAGTGCACTTGCACAAACTGGTTTAGCTAATGATGCAATAGACGAAGTAATTATGGGCTGTGTATTACCAGCAGGCCTTGGACAAGCACCCGCACGCCAAGCAATGTTAAAAGCAGGCCTTGCACTTAGCACTGGCGCTATAACAATTAACAAAGTATGTGGCTCTGGTTTAAAAGCGGCCATGCTTGCAAACGATTTAATTAAAGCAGGCTCTATTCAATCTGCTATTGCTGGTGGCATGGAAAGCATGACAAACGCACCGTACTTCATACCAAAAGCGCGTGGCGGTATGCGCATGGGACATGGCGAAATAAAAGATCACATGATGAGCGATGGCCTTGAAGATGCTTACGACAACAAAGCAATGGGTTGTTTTGCACAAGACACCGCCGACGAATACGGCATTGGCCGCGAGCAAATGGATGCGTTTGCATTAGGCTCATTAAGTAAAGCTAAAGCCGCGATACAAAATGGTAGCTTTGATAACGAAGTTGCACCGCATACGATGCAAACACGCAAAGGCGATGTAACAGTATCGATTGATGAGCAACCAGGTAACGCCCGCCCAGAAAAAATTCCTACCTTACGTGCAGCTTTTAAAAAAGACGGCACTATTACAGCGGCTAATTCATCGTCAATTTCAGACGGTGGCGCAGCGCTTATATTAATGAGCGAATCAAAAGCAAAAGAGCAAGGCTTAACACCGCTTTGTAAAATTGTGGCGCACAGTACTCACTCTCAAAAACCAAGTGAATTTACTGTAGCACCAGTAGGCGCTATGAACAGCGTGCTTGAAAAAGCAGGTTGGGCTGTAAACGACGTTGATCTTTGGGAAATTAACGAAGCATTTGCCATGGTAACCATGCTGGCTATTAACGAGTTAAAACTTGATGAAAGCAAAGTAAACGTCAATGGCGGTGCATGTGCACTTGGTCACCCAATTGGTGCAAGCGGCGCGCGCATTTTAGTAACGCTTATTCATGCCCTTAAAAACCGAGGCCTTAAAAAAGGCATTGCGTCTTTATGTATTGGTGGCGGTGAAGCGGTTGCTATGGCCGTAGAAGCGTATTAACTAGGTATTTAATAGTTATAAGAAAGCTGTACGAATAACTATAAAAGCGCTGCACTAATAATACTAACAAAGCGGCGCTACCAATTTTAAAAGAGAACACACAACTCACACACTAGGATTTAATCATGCACCAAGTACCACTACTTATTAATGGCGAATTTATTCAATCAGCATCAAAAGAGCTTATCGATGTTATAAACCCAGCAACTCAAGAAGTACTTGCACAAGTGCCATGTACCACAGAATCAGAAATGGACGCAGCAATTGCCTCAGCCTCTGAGACGTTTAAAACATGGAAAGACGTACCCATTACTGAACGTGCTCGCATTATGATGAAGTACGCGGCGCTATTAAAAGAACATCACGATGAGCTTGCTACCATAATTTGCCACGAATTGGGTAAAACATTTGAAGATGCAAAAGGCGATGTTTGGCGCGGTATTGAAGTAGTAGAACAAGCCGCTAACGCACCATCATTAATGATGGGTGAAACAATGGAGAACGTAGCGCGTAAAATCGATACGTATTCTTACATGCAGCCACTTGGCGTGTGTGCGGGCGTTACTCCGTTTAACTTCCCTGCAATGATCCCACTTTGGATGTTCCCGCTGGCTATTGTGTGTGGTAACACCTTTATTTTAAAACCGTCTGAGCAAGACCCACTTACACCAATGCGCTTAGCTGAGCTATTTATTGAAGCCGGTGCACCAAAAGGCGTATTACAAGTTGTTCACGGTACAAAACCACAAGTAGACCGCCTATTAGAAGATAAGGCAGTGCGCGCTATTTCGTTTGTTGGCTCGTGTGGTGTAGGTGCTTATATTTATTCTAAAGGCACACAAAATCTTAAACGTGTGCAAGCGTGTGTTGGTGCTAAAAACCACATGGTTATTATGCCTGATGCAAGTAAATCGCACGTCGTAAATAACTTAGTAGGCGCATCGGTCGGTGCTGCTGGCCAGCGTTGTATGGGCATTTCGGTTGCTGTATTTGTAGGTCAAGCAAGTCAGTGGGTAGATGAAATTAAAGCAGGCTTTGAAAATGTACGCCCAGGCGTGTGGGATGATGCAAACGCGGCATACGGTCCACAAACATCAAAAGCAGCAAAAGCACGTATTTTATCACTCATTGCTGGTGGTAAAGAGCAAGGCGCTACCTGTTTAATTGATGGTTCTGACTTTACGGTTGAAGGGTATGAGCAAGGTAACTGGGTTGGCCCAACGTTATTTACCGATGTAACCAAAGAGATGGATTTATACAAAGAAGAAATATTTGGTCCAGTACTGGCGTGTATGTTTGTAGACACGCTTGATGAGGCAATCGCACTTATTAACGACAGCCCTTACGGTAACGGCACCTCGTTATTTACCTCAAGCGGCGCAGTGGCTCGTAAATTCCAACACGAAATTGAAGTAGGCCAAGTAGGTATTAATGTGCCAATTCCGGTGCCACTTCCGTTCTTTTCGTTCACTGGTTGGAAAGGCTCATTTTATGGCGATACTCACACGTACGGTAAACAAGGTATTCGTTTTTATACAGAAACTAAAACGATTACATCACGTTGGTTTGAAGACGACATTGCGTCGGGTCCAAACATGAGTATTAACTTAAAATAATCGTAATTAAAAAATTAGTAAATAAAAGAATAATTAATAAAAAAGATGGGCGCGAAGGCTACTTCACACACAACACACACATAAGCCTTCGCCGCTCGTCACAAACTATCCCTGTGACGGGAAACACTAACAACACAACTAACACAATTAAAGAGGTCTACCATGGACTTTAACTTATCAGAAGATCAACAAGCCTTTGCTCAAACAGCACGCCAATTTGCCGAGTCAGAACTTGCGCCCCATGCCGCAAAATGGGATCGCGAACATATTTTTCCTAAAGACACGATTAAAGCTGCGGGCGAGCTTGGTTTTTGTGGTTTATACACGCCAGAGGAAGCAGGCGGCCTTGGTTTATCTCGTTTAGATTCGAGCATTATTTTTGAACAACTTGCTATGGGCTGTACCGCAACAACGGCTATGTTAACCATTCATAATATGGCTACCTGGATGGTAGCAAGTTTTGGTACCGATGCCGTTAAAGACAAATACGTAGAGCAATTAGTAATGGGCGAGTTACTTGCCTCTTACTGTTTAACAGAGCCAGGCTCGGGCTCAGACGCCGCATCACTTAAAACCAAAGCCGTGCTTGAAGGTGATGAGTACGTTATTAATGGCTCAAAAATGTTTATATCGGGCGCGGGCGAAACCGAAGTATTAGTGGTAATGGCACGTACAGGCGGCGAAGGCGCTGCGGGTATTTCGGCATTTGTAGTGCCTGCCGACGCAAAAGGCGTGCAATACGGCAAAGCTGAGGAAAAAATGGGTTGGAACGCACAACCTACACGCCTAATTAGCTTTGAAGATGTACGCATTCCTGCACATAACTTGTTAGGCGCAGAGGGCGAAGGCTTTAAATTTGCGATGCAAGGCCTTGATGGCGGTCGAATTAACATTGCCACATGTTCAATTGGTACAGCGCAAGCGGCGCTTAATACAGCCCGTGAATATTTAAAAGAGCGTACACAATTTGGTAAGCCATTGGCTTCGTTTCAAGCATTGCAATTTAAAATTGCCGATATGAACACCGAGCTTGTAGCTGCGCGCCAAATGGTTAGGCTTGCTGCATTTAAACTTGATAATAACGACGTTGAAAAAACCACTTACTGCGCCATGGCTAAACGTTTTGCTACCGATGTTGGCTTTACTGTGTGTAACGACGCACTGCAAATTCATGGTGGTTACGGTTACATAAAAGAATACCCGCTTGAGCGCCATGTACGTGATGTACGCGTTCATCAAATTTTAGAGGGCACTAACGAAATTATGCGTGTGATTATAGCGCGCCGTATTTTGGCTGAGTCTGCAAGCGACGTTTTATAAGGAGCAATGTATGTCAGAATCTAAATCTAATCCGAGTATTGAACTTACAACCGAAGGTCATGTTGCTATTTTAACTATGTCTAACCCGCCAGCAAACACCTGGACAAAAGACACCCTAGTTGATTTAAAAAATACCGTTAACGCGCTTAATAATAATAAAAATATTTATGCATTAGTACTGACTGGTGAAGGCGAGAAGTTTTTTAGCGCGGGTGCCGACCTAAACGTATTTGCTGGTGGCGATAAAGGCGTAGCCGCCGATATGTCGCGTGTATTTGGTGAAGCATTTGAAGCGCTTGCTAATTTTAGAGGCGTGTCGGTCGCGGCCATTAACGGTTACGCAATGGGCGGCGGGCTAGAGGTGGCGCTTGCGTGCGATATACGTATTGCGGAAGAGCAAGCACAAATGGCGCTCCCTGAAGCTAAAGTTGGCTTATTACCCTGTGCGGGTGGTACACAAAATTTAGCATGGCTAGTAGGCGAAGGCTGGGCAAAGCGCATGATTTTATGCGGCGAGCGCTTAAAAGCTGATAAAGCCTTGCAAATCGGCTTAGTAGAAGAAGTAGTACCACAAGGTGAAAGCTTTGCGGCAGCACTAAAACTGGCCAACCAAGTGGCCGATCAAAGCCCCACCTCAGTGGCTGCATGTAAAACATTGATTCAAAAAGGGCGCCAACAACCAATGGCAAGTGTATTACCTCTTGAGCGCGAGTTATTTGTTGGTTTATTTGATACCGAAGATCAACAAGAAGGTGTAAATGCCTTTTTAGAAAAACGCCGCGCTAACTGGGTAAACGGCTAATGAGTGCTTTAACATTATTAAATAGCGCCGATGAGCCCGTGGTATTTGAAACCGCAACCGCAGAAAACGGCAGTTTAATAGGGATTATTACACTCAATGCGCCAAAAGCGTTAAATGCACTTAATTTTGAGATGATCAAATTACTTGAACCACAATTGCGAGCTTGGCAAGATGATGATGCTATTGCAATGCTCTTGTTAAAAGGCGCAGGCGATAAAGCATTTTGTGCAGGCGGCGATGTTGTAAGCCTTCATCATGCAATGGCGCAAGGTAAACCAACAAGCTTAGTTGAAGAGTTTTTTACACTAGAATACAAGCTTGATTATCTTATTCATACCTTTGATAAACCTATCCTCGTTTGGGGTAACGGCATAGTGATGGGCGGCGGTTTAGGGCTAATGGCCGGTGCTAGCCACCGTGTTGTTACAGAAACATCACGCATTGCCATGCCAGAGCAAACCATAGGTTTATACCCTGATGTAGGCGGTAGTTACTTTTTACATAAAATGCCACACAGTGTTGGGTTATTTTTAGGGCTAACGTCGGCATCAATTAACTGTGACGACGCGCGTTTTGTATCGCTTGCCGATCACTTTATCGACAGCACTAAATATGATTCCATGCTTGCGCAAATTTTAGCAGCTAAATGGGGCAAAACCGCAAGCTTAAATCATGAGCGTTTAACTAAGTTATTAACCGATTTAGACAACCAATCTGCGCGTATGCCTAAAGGCAATATAAAAGCTAATTTAAAAACGATTCAAAAGCTGGGTGAATTTACAACCTTGCAGGAGCAAGTTGATTATATTTTAGGGCTAGCTACTGACAATAAATGGCTACAGCGCGCTCAAAAGTCACTTAAACACGGATGCCCACTAAGCTGCGCACTTGTAAGTGAGCAATTAAAAACAAGTAAAGGCAAAAGCTTATTAGCGTGTTTTAAAATGGAGCTGGGTATGTCGGTTCGCGCTGGCGAAGTAGGTGAGTTTCAAGAAGGTGTAAGGGCGTTATTAATAGATAAAGACGGGGCGCCTAATTGGCAGTACAAAACACTTAGTGATGTCCCACAAACAATAGTAGACAGCTTTTTTGCTAATCGCTTTGGCGAAAACCACCCACTCAATGGCTTAGACACGCCAACACACAAATAAAGGAAAGACGATGACTAAACTCAATATTGGTTTTATCGGCTTAGGTAATATGGGCGGCCCAATGGCGGCTAACTTAATTAAAGCTGGACATACTGTGAGTGTGTTCGATTTAAACCAGTCGGTCGTAAATGAACTTGCAAGCAAAGGCGCAAAAGCAGCAGTTGATGCAAAGCAGTGCGCAACCAATGCTGACGTACTTATTAGTATGTTACCTGCGGGCAAACATGTTAAATCGCTGTATTTAGGTAATAACGACGACAGCGGTTTAATTAACGTGCTGAGCAACAATACATTAGTAATTGATTGCTCAACAATAGATGCAGAATCAGCACGCACTGTAGGCAGTGCACTTGGCAAGCAAGGCATAAGCTTTGTAGATGCACCGGTATCGGGCGGCGTTGCAGGCGCAACTGCTGGCACTCTTACTTTTATTGTAGGCGGCGAAAAAGCCGCGTTCGATAAAGCAAATACAGTGCTTAGTGATATGGGTAAAAACATATTTCATGCAGGCGATATTGGCGCAGGGCAAGTAGCAAAAATATGTAATAACATGCTACTTAGCATTTTAATGGCAGGCACCAGCGAAGCACTGCAGATGGGTATTAATAACGGCCTCGATCCTAAAGTACTTAGCGACATTATGACCGCAAGTTCTGGCCGTAACTGGACGCTTGAACTTTACAACCCTTGCCCAGGTGTAATGGATACAGCCCCTGCAAGCAATGATTACAAACCAGGCTTTATGGTTGATTTAATGGCTAAAGATTTAGGGCTTGCCATGGAAGCCGCACAGCAAAGTAATTCATCAACCCCTATGGGTTCAATGGCTAAAAATTTATACACTATGCTACAACACCAAGGTGCGGGTAGTGATGACTTTAGTGCCATTTTTAAACTGTTTTCTAAGTAGGAGCAACGCGTGGAAATTAAAAATAACACGGTAGTAATAACCGGTGGCGCACAAGGTTTAGGCTTTGCAATGGCGCAAAAGTTTGCACTTATGGGTGCTAACATTGCTTTAATAGATATGGCGCAAGAACTTCTAAATGCCGCATGCGAAGAACTCACACAGCTTGAAGGTGTAACCAGCAACATAAAAGGTTATGCCGCAAACGTGACAAATGAGAGCGAAGTAGAAAACGTATTTAATACCATTAACAGCGATTTTGGCCACATTGGTGTGCTTATAAACAACGCCGGTATTTTACGCGACGGCATGTTTATAAAGGCTAAAGACGGTAAAGTCGTTAAAAAAATGTCTCTTGAGCAATTTCAATCAGTGATTGATGTAAACCTGACAGGTGTGTTTTTAGCAGGGCGGGAAGCTGCAAGCCACATGATTGAATCAGGCAAAGGCGGCGTTATAGTTAATATGTCGAGCGTAGCGCGCGCAGGTAACATAGGCCAAACAAACTACGCGGCATCAAAAGCAGGCGTAGTGGCACTTACCACCACATGGGCTAAAGAACTTGGTCGATTTGGTATACGCGTAGGCGCTATTGCACCAGGTGTTATAAACACCGCCATGACCGACGCCATGAAGCCAGAAGCCAAACAACGTATGCTTGCAGTAACGCCAGTCGGGCGTTTAGGCGAAAGCGACGAAATTGCGCATACTGCACAATACATAATCGAAAACGACTTTTTTACCGGCCGTGTGGTTGAAATAGACGGCGGCATTCGTTTGTAAACCGAACTGGATTAAGGTTGATTAAAAGCATAGCTCTTTGGGTTATGCTTTTTTGTTTTAAATCGGGGAGTTTATAATCTTGCAAAAGGGCTGATAACGGCGTTGACATTTTGTTGTGAAATTAGTTGCTCGTTTGCTCTTAATAAAACCTAATGAGAGTGGCTTTTTAATCACTTCTTTAAATAAAAAGCTCAACGCATTTAAGGCTTGTGTTTGAGTGTTAGGAGCAACATTTTGTTGGTTGACTAAACGAGTTTAAAAAGCTAAAAAAGTTCGACCTCATTATCTCCCATCGTTGTTGGGTGCCTCATAGAATTAAATCAAATAAACGAAGCTATCCAGTATAAATACGCTTTAATAGTACTTTTAGCATAACGCTTTAGATACATTTGTTCGGCTATCATAGTTAAAAAAGATGATTTCATGATATGAATCTCTAGGGCGTGTTGATCTTTGTGGATTGAAATTTGTTCAATCTAGGGGCGATTAAATCGCGGCGCGAGGTTTGTAACCTAGTGGGCTAAGTAAAAACCGAGCAACAAAGAGTTAATCGTCCCTAGAAAGAACCCAAAGGGCAGCGCATGTTTGGTATTTATGCTGCGTTATCGCCTATTCATGGGGAATAACCACACTACATAGGCTCCGCCTTGCCTAAAAACCAAACATACTGCTGCAAATTCACCCACCAAAGATCAACACGCCCTAGTAAAAGTTAACTGTATATATAAACAGAACCTGTTGTTTTATCCAATATTACTGATCTTCACCATTTCGGTGTATTTGTGCATTGATTAAAAATAATTTCCAGTTAACTAATTGTTTACAGGTGTTTATTTGATGATTAAGATAAATACACTGTAATATATGGACATTTGTCGGTTTATAAAACGACAAATGTCGTAGACAAAATTGTTATAACCAAAGGAGTTGTAGTGGATGGAATCAAAAGTAAAGTTAACTGGTGGCACGTTATTCGTAATAGCGTTAATTGTTCTCTTTTTGGGGAATGCACGTTCCATAGAAATTGTAGAAAAACTAGATGAGATACAGTCTGATGTTTCTAGCTTAAAAAGTGAAGTTGCATCTTACAAGCAGCAAGTTGAAATATTGAAAAATGAAAACCTTAACTTAAAAGAACAACTTAGAAGTGGTAATTAGTTATAACAGAATAATTAACAGAATTAACAGTGACACCCATCCTAAATTTTGCACTTTATGGAGTTAGAGGCTAGCCTTTATTTAGTGCAAAAAACAAGCAGGGTGTCTTATGGCAATTGCAAGAAAGCGTCAAATAAGTCTGGTTGATACAAAATATTACCATTGTATTTCGCGTTGCGTACGTCGTGCATTTTTATGTGGCGAAGACCGTTTTACATGTCAATCTTACGAGCATCGACGAGGTTGGGTTGAAGATAAGTTACTTATGCTCGCAAAAATATTTTGTATTGATGTATGTGCTTATGCCGTAATGAGTAATCACACCCATTTGGTACTATATGTAGATGATAAGAAAGCAAACAGGCTGAATGATAAAGCGATTGTTATTCGCTGGCATAAACTCTGTAAAGGCACATTGTTAACGCAAAAATATGTACAAGGTGAAAAGCTAAGTAAAGTTGAACTTATCATTTTTAATCAAACAGTAAAGCAATACCGCGAACGCTTATCAAGTATCAGCTGGTTTATGCGGCTATTAAATGAAGACATTGCCCGCAGAGCAAATAAAGAAGATAACTGCACGGGTAGATTTTGGGAGGGTAGATTCAAATCGCAAGCATTACTAGATGAAGCAGCACTTGCAGCTTGTATGGCCTATGTCGATTTAAATCCCATTAGGGCTAAAATGGCTAACACACCAGAAGAGTCAGACCATACCAGTGTACAAAATCGCTTAACATGCGCGGCAGAAGGTAAACAACCTAAGCAGTTACTACGTTTTGCAGGCATGCCACGTCAGCTTATGCCTAAAGGGCTGCCGTTTGAGCTTAAATCGTACCTTGAACTTGTTGAGCTAACAGGGCGAATAATACGAGAGAATAAACGCGGGTATATTGATAACATGAACCTTCCTTTGCTAGAAAGGCTTAATATATCCCCAGATAACTGGCTAAAACTCACTACGCAATTTACGCGCGTATTTCATGGTGCAGTAGGCAGACCCACTTCACAAGCAAGTTACTGTGAAAATTTAAAGCGTAAACGGCGATCAAATATTAGCAATTGCGAAAAGCTACTCGCATAAATTAAAACAGTTCAGTAAAAGTTAAAAATGCCATTACGGAGTTATTTTCATGCGTGTAATTTGGGTTTAAAAATGTAATGACTTATTTAATAGATGAAATGAAAGCGACCCAGTAATAAAAGGTTAATTATGAACCTGAAGAGCTAATTTTGTGGCACAGTTTTGTTTGTTCAATTAAAGTGGCTGTCTGGTTAGGTCGGTATTAGCTCGCTATGTTTTATAAAGAACTTACTTAAAAGGCGTATTAAAGCTTTGTGTCTTACGGCTGTGTATTTGAATTTTCCAAAGAAGATGGATGGGTAATCATTGTTGCGTCTAGTTAATTGGTTTTTTGAAAACCTTAAGTATTTATATGTTTTGAGTGTTTGCAATTATGCATGCTCTTTTTATTTAAAGAGGGAATTTTGGCTAATTCAATTATATTAAAATCACTATTAGAAACAATTAAATGGCTACTCATTTGGCTAACTGTAGCAGGGCTTGTGCTAGGTGTTTTAAGTCAAGGCTTGATTTTTGATACAAGTGATGGGCTTGATATTTTATTAATTCTTGCGCTTTTGATGTTTCAACATCGATTAAAATTTGATGAACATAATAATCAAATTGATGTAAATTGTGCTGCTTATTTTTTTAAGAAAAAAATCTTCACGTTTAATCACCATACCATTGACACTAACACGATTAAAACAATTTCATGCCAAGATAATAAAGCCATTAGTGTGATTGATATTAATTACACCTCAGCAGATGGCAAGCTTAGTACCTACACGTTTAGGTGTTTTAAGCAATCTAAACAAGCGCAGCTAGTAGTGAATAAGCTTTCAACCGTTGAGCGTGTTTATACTGCTAAACGTGAAGAGGCCGAGGCTGAAAAAACAAACTCAGCAACAGTAAACAAATTTTCAAAAATATTCCCACAAAATACTATTTTAGGTAACGCTGAGGCTAAAAATAATATTCCTATACTTAGATGTGCGCTACCGCTCCCTAATAGTAAGAAAAATTTAGTTCATTTCATCGTGTTGTGTTTTGCTTTGCTTACGCTATTTATTGCGTTTTCATCACAAAATTGGAAACCCTCTTTTGCATTTTTAATAATAACTTATGCAAGTTATTATTTTGCTAGAATTATTATTTGTAATAAATACTATTTTATAAAAACAGCGCCCTTAAGCTCCATAATAATAGATGATGATGAACTTTATTTACCCGCGTTATTATTCACTGATAAAACACCGCGCACACTAACTAAGCAGGATATTATTAGCATTGAGGCTAAATGGAATTACGATCACGACTCAGTTGAAGGCTCGATTGGCAGAACTTCAAAAAGGTCGCATTTAATCTCACTTGTATTTAATACAACAAAGGGGCAGAGTATCCCACTGTCTCATTGGAGTGTTGATAGTAAAACACTTGTGTTTTCATTATTAAAATATAAATATCCAGTATCGTTAGACAGAACAAGTCAAATGGTTTACCCATTTAAACTTCACGTGGGGCTATTCGTTTTTTTGTTTATACTCATTCTACTTGTTATGAGCCTACCAAAAATTATATCTACTTAATGTAAAGGTATTTTAGGCGCTGATAACAGTTCAATACAGCGTGGTTACGTCGCTTTTTAACAGCTAAATTTTAAGGATGAAATTTTGAAAAATATAGTTAAATTAATAATTATTCTCACTGCAAATTTATGTGGTTATGCACACGCACAAAATAACCTAACACTTAATTATCAAGTCACTAAAGAAATAAATCATTTCGCAGACATTAAAATAAAAGTCACCGATAACTACCTTCGTACAGACTATATTTTGCCAAATAAAACATTTACAGAAATGACTATTAAAGATGATGGACAATATATTTTAGATCATCAAAAAAATATCGCATACAGATTAGATTATACCGTAAATAAAGAAAATAGTGATAAAGCTTTAACGGGTATGCTGCAACACGCCCCAGGATTTACCAAAGAGCAAATTTATGAAATGAGCTTAGATCCTAAAAACGACCCTAATAACTATATTGCTTATGAAAAGGAAGGAGAAAACTTATTTAAAGGGTATTTTGATGGTGAAAAAGTCCAGACAGTTAAAACACTTACATTCCCAAATCAGTTTTTATCATCTACTGAATATACTTGGCTTTTAAAACGAGCAAGAGAGGATACTTATTTTGGAAAAGCATTTGTTGGTTTTTTAGATGTGCCTTTAATTGACTTTATACGTAAATTTAAGTACGACACAAATGAAATGCCGACGGAAATCACACTGCATAATGAAGGGAAAACCATTTTTTTAAAGGCTCCTAGATTCTAATTGGAAGTGCACCACCTAATTCATTATAGACTTCATTTGGTGTTTTAAATCCTAAACATTTTCTAGGGCGATTATTTAGTTGTTCCTCTACTTTTTTAATTGCTGATGGCTTACTTTGCTAAAGTTTGTTTTCTTCGGGTAATACCTTCTAATTAAACCATTTATTTGTTCTACAGCACCTTTTTCCCAGCTGTGGTAAGGCTCACAAAAATAAGATTTATTTTTCAAAATGGCTTCTACTTTTTTAAACTCTGTATTTTCAGAGCCATTGTCATAAGTTATCGATAAACAAGAACTCGGTGGGTAAATAGATAGTTTTTTACATATTGCATTCGATGTCGCTAGAGCTTTTTTAGATGGTAATTTGGTGATATGACACACTCTAGAAACTCGTTCAAGTAACACATTCAGCGCACATTTTCTGTCGCTAGATTCAACAGAGTCACTTTCCCAATGCCCAAAGTTTTTTCTGAGATTAATGTCATCTGGCCTGTCTAAAATACTACATCTTTGACCCCAAACTGTTTTCGTTTTACGGGTTGGATATTTTTTCTTACGTTTTTTATGTTGCCTAGCTAAATATACAATAAGTGATGGTTCATTCTTGTATATATATTGATTAATGGCCTCGTGAGATACGTTGGGTAAGGTTTTATCAAATTTTATTCGCCCAGCTATGATCTCTGGACTCCACCCAAGCTTGAGCTTATCAGTCACATATCGTTGAGCTTCAACAGACTTAAGCTTAACTCGCTTAGCTCTCTCCCTTACCCTTACTTCGTAATACATTTGAGCTGGATGAGGGTAATAAGTTGGTACGTAATAATCATATTTATTACGCTTTAACTCTCGGCTAATAGTGCTATGTGAACGATTTAGTAATCGGCTCACCTCACGTATTGATTTTTTTTGGTAATGATACCACTCAAATAAACGACAACGTTCAAAGTTAGATAAATGTGAATATTGGGTACCCATGGCACACCTCCTGAACTTATAGTTTAGTAAAGGTGGTGCACTTCGACCTTGAATCTGCCCCCATTCTACAAACGTTTGCCTTAAAAACTTAGTGCATGAGTACCGCCAGTGTATCCATTCCTTTTTGCCACTGCGTTCGAAATAAACTAGACATCCTTTCTAAATTTTATGAAAAACACTAGGGCGTGTTGATCTTTGTGGTATGAAAAACAAACAGCATGAAGATAAGGTATAATTGAATTCGCCAGAAAACTTT
>NZ_JADYWM010000021.1:0-78190 GCF_015864815.1 Pseudoalteromonas sp. NZS100 | reverse complement strand
GCTGGTTTAGCGCCGAATGAATCTGAGATTAGATATCAAGATTCTAAAACTGTGGCCAAAATTAGTTGACCACTACAGTACTTTGCCGCTATATATTTCGTCAAGAAGATTCCTATTATTTATTTCCTCCCATCGTTTCAAGTGTTTAATGTCTTTTAGATATTGCTCTATAGATGTCGCTGCTTTGGTCATTCGTAACCGTTGGGTAACAAAGTGAGTTACCCAAAAATCAGGAACACCATCATCATTTAACAAAAAGACGTAGCGTTCTCCACTTTTAAATTTTTTTACGGCTACACGCATAAGCCCCACTAATAAACATTTAACTTTGTTATAAAGTAATATAGACCATGATTGAGTGTTTTCAACATTATTTTTCTTTACAAATAAAAAAGCCGCTACTTAGCGGCTTTCAAATATTTTTTCAACATTTTGTATTTTGTCTTAGGTCAAAACGGGATATCGTCATCAAAATCAATGGTTGGTTCCATTGGGTTTGATGCACCACCTTGCGGAGCACTTTGTGGTTTAGGAGCGAAACCACCTTGCTGCTGCGGTGCACTATTTTGTTGTGGTGCAAAGCCGCCTTGCGGTTGTTGGTATTGATTATTTTGTTGTGGTGCTGGCGCTGACTGAGGTTGCGCTGCAGGTGCTGCTTGCTGTTGTGGAGCATAACCACCTTGTTGCTGGTTATTTTGGCCTTGATTATTTTGGCCGTAACCACCGCTTTGTTGAGCACTTTGCGCTTGATTACCTTGGTAACCACCACCTTGTTGCCCACCTTGTGATTGATTACCTTGGTAACCACCACTTTGTTGATCGCCACCACGTGCGCCCAACATTTGCATTTGACCAGTAAAGCCATCTACGACTATTTCTGTAGTGTACTTTTCTTGGCCTTGTTGATCGGTCCACTTACGTGTTTGAAGTTTACCTTCAACATAAATTTGTGAACCTTTACGACAATATTCACCAACAATTTCAGCTAACTTGCCAAAAAATACAACACGGTGCCACTCAGTTTTATCAACCATTTGGCCAGTGTTCTTATCTTTATAGCTATCCGAAGTTGCTAGGGTAATATTTGCTACACCGTTGCCGTTAGGCATATAACGAACTTCAGGATCTTGCCCTAAATTACCAACCAAAATTACTTTGTTCACACCGCGTGCCATGGAACCATCTCCTATAAATGTTAGATTAAACCAGCGACTTTACGCGCTTGGTCTAGGTCAAATTCTTTATCATTAATCTTTAAATAGCTGCGACTTTCATCGCGAACCACAGTTGCTTCTATTACACCTGGTAAAGCAACTAACTGAGAAGCAAGTACTTGAGCATGCTCTTCAGAATCTAATTTGGTCATTAAACTAATAACTTTACTTTTGGGTGGGACTTGCATTTTCCACGCAATAATAAGCCATATTAACCCAACAAGTGCCGCTGCCGCAAACACAGCTTGCGTCGTTGTAGTTTGTGCTACATAGCCACCTAACATACCACCTAAAAAGGCGCCTAAAAACTGACTAGATGAGTAGCCACCCATTGCTGAACCTTTTTGGCTTGCAGGTGCTATTCGCGATACAAGCGCAGGCATAGTGGCTTCTAAAAAGTTAAACGCCACAAAATAAAGCAGCATACACACTGCAATGCCTACTACACTATTAACCCATACCGACATTGCTAACATACTAATAGTTAACAAGGCTACTGAGCCAATGAACGCTTGTTTTTCTTTCTCTTTTTTAATGGCCACAATCATTATTGGTACCATTAATAAAAAGGCTAAAAATAGCACTGGAATATACAAATACCAGTGATGGTCGGCAACCAAGCCATCTTTAATTAATTGACTCGGCAGTACCACAAAAATTGTGGTTAGCGTTAAATGCAATAACAGTACACCTGCATTTAATCGTGCTAACTGAGGGTGTTTAATTAATTTTTTAATGTCGCTAAAGCTTGCTAATGTATCGCCTTTGGGCGCTTTACTTACCGCCTTTGGCACTAGCATAGTCACTATAAATATACCAAAGACAGCTAAAATAGCAGTCAACCAAAATACACCAGCAATACCCCACGAAGCGGCGACAATTGGCCCAAGTAACATAGCAAAAGCAAAGCTCATGCCTATGCTCATACCAATAACGGCCATTACTTTTGGCCGTTGCTCATCACGGCTTAAATCTGAAGCAAACGCGAGTAGCGCACTGGCTATTGCGCCCATACCTTGTAAAGCACGGCCTACGGTAACCATTTGGATAGAGTCAGCTAATGCAGCAACTACAGAGCCAATAGCAAATACAACTAAGCCACCAACAATAACCTTTTTACGGCCAATCTTATCGGATAATCGACCCATAGGTATTTGTAATACAGCTTGCGTTAAACCATACGCACCAATGGCAAAACCAATCCAAATAGGCGAAAAACCTTCAAGCGATTGTCCATAAATAGCCAATACAGGCATCAGCATAAACAAGCCGAGCATTCTAAATGCAAACACACTCGCCAGTGATACAGCGGCGCGTTTTTCTCGTGAATTAAGTGAAGATGCGGTCATTATCTGCGTGATCTTACTCTATGAAAAATTGAGGTTGGGATTCTACCATAAGCTTGGCAATAATTAATCGCCTATAAGTAAGGATTTTTCATTGATCAAGGATTAATATTGCTTCGTATTATGCGATACTGAGTAAATAATTTTGGTAACAAACGAGATAGCATGGAAAACATTGAAGTCCGAGGCGCCCGAACGCACAATTTAAAAGACATCAGCCTAACCATCCCACGTGATAAATTAATAGTTATTACGGGTCTATCTGGTTCGGGGAAGTCATCACTTGCATTTGATACGCTTTATGCAGAAGGACAACGCCGATATGTTGAATCACTCTCTGCGTACGCAAGACAATTTTTATCGCTCATGGAAAAGCCTGATGTGGATCACATCGAAGGCCTCTCTCCTGCCATTTCTATTGAGCAAAAGTCAACGTCTCATAACCCGCGTTCAACCGTAGGTACTATTACCGAAATTTACGATTATTTACGACTTATGTTTGCCCGCGTTGGCGAACCACGATGTCCTACACATGATTTACCACTTGCTGCGCAAACCGTTAGCCAAATGGTAGATACTGTTTTGGCTCTACCTGAGGGCAGTAAATTAATGCTGCTTGCGCCAATAGTAAAAGAGCGTAAAGGTGAGCATGTTAAGTTATTAGAACAGCTATCTAGCCAAGGTTATATTCGCGCCCGTATAGACGGTGAAGTATGTGACTTGTCTGATCCACCAACGCTTGAGCTTCATAAAAAACATACAATAGAAGTTGTTGTAGACAGATTTAAAGTAAAAGATGGCTTACAACAACGCTTAGCAGAATCGTTCGAAACTGCACTTGAAATGTCTAATGGCGTTGCACATGTAGCATACATGGACGATAGCAGCGCTGAAGAGATTCTATTTTCAGCAAATTTTGCCTGCCCTACTTGTGGCTATGCAATGACTGAACTTGAGCCGCGCTTGTTTTCGTTTAATAACCCAGCTGGTGCTTGCCAAACCTGCGATGGCTTAGGTATACGTCAATATTTTGATCCTAATCGCGTAGTGCATAACCCAGAGTTAAGCCTTGCTGGCGGTGCAATTAAAGGCTGGGATAAACGCAGCTTTTATTACTATCAAATGCTGCAAGCGGTTGCGGATCATTACAATTTTGATTTAGACGTGCCTTATCAAGATTTAGACAGCGAATCGAAAAAAATTATTTTAGATGGCTCTGGTAGCACTAAAATTGCGTTTAATTACCGTAACGACCGTGGCGATTTAATTACGCGTAACCATGAGTTTGAAGGCGTTTTAAATAACATGAATCGCCGCTACCGCGAGACCGAGTCAAACTCTGTACGCGAAGAACTTGCTAAATACCAAACAAGCCAAGCGTGTCCTAGCTGTCATGGCTCACGCTTACGCGAAGAATCTCGAAATGTATTTATTGGACAAACCAACTTACCTGCAATCACATGCATGAGTATTGGTGAAGCCATGGAATTTTTTGAAGGTTTAGAATTAACCGGACAAAAAGGCCAAATAGCTGAAAAAATATTAAAAGAAATTCGCGACCGCTTATCGTTTTTAATTAACGTTGGCCTAAATTATTTATCACTTGAACGTAGCGCCGATACTTTATCAGGTGGTGAGGCTCAACGTATCCGCTTAGCCAGTCAAATTGGTGCAGGCCTTGTAGGTGTAATGTACGTACTAGATGAGCCATCTATTGGGCTGCATCAACGCGATAACGACCGCTTACTACAAACACTAATCCATTTGCGCGACTTAGGTAACACCGTTATTGTGGTAGAGCACGATGAAGATGCTATTCGTGCTGCAGATCATATTATTGATATTGGCCCAGGCGCCGGTGTTCATGGTGGGCATATTATTGCGCAAGGTACACGCGACGATATTTTAGCAAGCAAAGAATCTGTTACGGGCCAATTTTTATCAGGCGTACGTAAAATAGAAATACCAAAAGAGCGTCACCCAACGAACGACAAATGGCTAGAGCTATTTGGCGCAACGGGTAATAACCTTAAAAATGTGGATTTAAAAATCCCATTTGGTTTAATGACCTGTGTGACAGGTGTATCGGGCTCAGGTAAATCAACGCTAATAAACGATACTTTATTTAAACTTGCTCATACAGAGCTAAATGGCGCAACCACTGCCGAAGCGGCACCGTATAAATCAATTAGCGGTTTAGATCATTTTGATAAAGTGATCGATATTGATCAAAGCCCAATTGGTCGTACTCCGCGTTCAAATCCGGCAACCTACACAGGGATATTTACCGGCATTCGTGAGTTATTTGCAGGTACACAAGAAGCGCGCTCACGTGGCTACAAAGTAGGTCGCTTTAGCTTTAACGTTAAAGGCGGACGCTGTGAAGCTTGCCAAGGTGACGGCTTAATTAAAGTTGAAATGCACTTTTTACCTGATGTGTATGTACCGTGTGATGTATGTAAGAGTAAACGCTATAACCGCGAAACGCTCGAAGTACAATACAAAGGTAAAAACATACACCAAGTGCTTGAAATGACTGTTGAAGACGCGCATGAGTATTTTGACAAAATACCGGCTATTGCGCGTAAGCTTAAAACGCTGATGGACGTTGGTTTGTCGTACGTGCGTTTAGGTCAAGCCGCTACTACTCTCTCTGGTGGTGAGGCGCAACGTGTAAAATTAGCACGCGAGCTATCAAAGCGTGATACTGGTAAAACGCTCTACATATTAGATGAGCCAACAACAGGCTTACACTTTGCTGACATTGAACAGCTGCTTGTTGTACTTCATCGTCTGCGCGATCACGGCAATACAATTGTTGTTATTGAGCACAACCTCGATGTTATTAAAACAGCAGATTGGGTTATTGATTTAGGACCTGAAGGCGGTGCTGGCGGTGGTGAAATACTCATTGCAGGTACGCCAGAAGAAGTAGCTGAGTGTGAGCGTTCGCATACTGGGCATTACTTAAAACCTCTATTAAATAAATAGAGGTCCAGTTGTGACAAATTAATCGGCTTTGAGGTTATTTAACTGTCGAGATTGCACTTAATTAAAAATGGCGAGAAGATTCACCTCTCGCTATTTTTTGGCTCTAATTTTTCCTTTATCAACATAATACCAATCCGCAATAATACTTAATCATTTTGCGGGGCTAAACGTGTCGCTACCTGTGTTAAAAAATTCTCATTTAGAACAACTAAATAGCGAATTTTTTGCCTAGCTACCAACACGTTTTTCCAGCCTCAAAATAGCTTATTTAATTAAGCGAATTGGTATAACAATCGAAAATGTTATTAAAGAAAAACAACACACTGCTGCAAATTTAACCTTGAAAGATCAACAGACCCTAGTTATTCCAACTTATCTGTATTATTTGCATGTCTTTATATTTTGATTCTGTAAAGAAAATTTGATTGTTATCACTAATAAAAAATGCGATGGGTTTAAAATCCACGTGCACATCTTTTACTGTTTTATCTTCTAAATTAAGCCGAGCAACTCTTGAAATAGCATCAGAGTAGTAGAGGTAATTACCATTAATGGCAAAAAGTTGTGCTTGTCGCGCGTCTTTGGGTAATTCCCAACTCTGTTTATTTGATAGTTTAACTAACTGATTATTAGTAATTGCATAATTAGTACCGTCAGCGCCTGAAATTAATTTGTTGGCTTTAATATCCTCTAATATAGTTGTGTCTCGCGTTAATAAATTAAACTGAGCAAATAGGTTTTCTGAACCACTTCGCTCTAAATAAATTATACTTTCATTATCTTTAGACCATACATAGTTTAGTATTTTTCGCCCTTTAAACTCAGCTATGGTATAGAGTTTGTTCGACATAACGTCAAAAAATGCAATATCGCTATTAACTCTTAATAAAACACGATCTTGCTTACTCGATACTCTTAGCCCGCCAATAGCAAAGGTAGATTTCCCTTCATAAGTAAAGTTACTAAGTTGCTTTGTAAGTCCATTTTGAGATAACCACAACTGACTGCTGCCAGAGCGCTCGGATACAAAAATATGCGCTGGCCCTTTCTCATTAATGACTTCTACAATGTGGTAGTCGTCTTCATCACTTTTGTAGAGTGCTTCATACTCAGGAGCATCGCTAAAAAGATTAGTCGCTTTAATTAACGAAAATGCTTGTGTTTTATTTGCTGAGTAAAAGAGGCTATTAGCAGATTGAACTGCAATATAATAAGGTGAAATTGCTGGGGTAACCGTTAGTGTGCGTTTAATAATATTATTTTCATCAAACACAATGGTTGAAAGGTCAGAGTCTTCAAAAACAATCACGCCTTTATCGTCTGCAAGCCAGTCAAACGCGAAGCTAATTATGCTTTTCTTTGCTTTAAATAATCGCTTGGTTTCATGGGTCTCAAAGTTGTAGCTAAATACAGAAAAAGGCTGACCTTTTTGACTAAGTACATATGCTATTTTATTACCTGAAGAAGATAAGCGCGGCATTATTACGCCATACATTACACCTGGTGGTGGAATAACAATGGACTCTTTTTGTAACTCTAGATCATATTTATATAAACCTGAACCCTCATGCTCATTTTTATATTCGGTGTAATAAATATGCTCACCACTTTCGTCTACTTGTGCGTAGCCGGTGTATCTAAGGTCGCACTTTTTAATTAATGTAGCCTCACCAACAATAGGAAACTGGCTTAAATCAACCAGTACCATTTCACACTTTTGCTGCTTTAAGTTAGTCGCTTGTAACAACACAGAGTGCTGATTTAACTGCCACGATAAAATAGATACTTGAAAGCCAGGATAGGTAATTTCAACCTCCCTTTGATCAGATAGTCGCTTTACAAATGCATGCATTACGTCATTTTCAGGTTCAACATTTGTATAAGCTAAATATTGTTTATCTGAGGACATCTCAGGGTGAACCTCACTGCCTATATTCCACGTGCTTGCTACCTTATTAACCGTGATCTGTTTAATCTTTTCGCTAGAAGGTGCATTAATAAAAAACAACCCAAACCATACTAAAGAGCACAGGCAAATAATGACGAGTAAAGAATAAATCAAAAACTTTTTACTGTTCTTTTTTTGAACTGGTTGAGAAGTAGTTGCAGTAGCTATCTCTTCATTTTTGGCAGAAATACCTGGTGAGTCAGGCAAAATGTTTGCAGGCTCATTAGAAACGTTTGCTTGCGTTAAACGCTCAGGTATTACTGTTAGGCTATATCCTTTACGGTAATGCGTTTTTAAAAGCGGCGCTTTTTCAATTGGATGGGCAAGCTGCTTTCTTAACTCTGAGATTGCACGGTTAATCGCATTATCATCAACAAAGCTCTGTTGCCATACACTCTCAATAAGCTCTTGGCGGGAAACAATTTGTTGAGGCTTGTCTATAAAGTGAAGTAATAGCTTTACTAAGAGTGGATCTAATTCCCTTTCTAAATGGTTTGAAGTAATCACACAGCGATTACTAATAAATTGCCAAGGTCCGATTTGATAATTCATAGTCTTTACGTATTTTTATTTTTATAAACCGTATCACATCTACACTTTATTTTATAGAAAAAGCATTTTAAACCTTATATTAGCATTATAAGGTTTAAGGCTAACCCTCTAAATTAAAACAATTATTTAATTTAAAAACCTTATCTATTAATTGCTCATAACTAGATAAGCGACTCTCAATAAATTCAGCGATATTCTTTAAACCGTCATCAACAAGCAGCTTAGTAAAAAATCATTTGTGATTCTAAATTGGCTGCAATTAAAAATATAAAAGGTTTAATTATGAATAGCACAATGAAAAAAGTACTACCGGCTTTACTACTAGCAACTGCTTTTAATACAACTTCAGTTATTGCAGCTGACGCTAAACAACACACCGTTCAAAGTAATTTTAATCAATGCATAATTGGTGAAAGCGTAGAGGCGATTAACCCAGTTAATAAAAAGCAGCAAGAAACAAACAACATAGACGCCACTGAGTCTTTAAAAAGTAATGTTGATACACAAACGTTACTTTCTTCGATAGATGAAAAAATATCAGCTGAGCTTGACTCTTCAATGAGCAAAATAAACTCGCAAATTGATAAAAACCTTTCAAAGGTAACATCCTCAATCACTGCATATTTCAGCACTGTGTTATCGAACTAAAAACAATAAAATTAAAAGTTACATAAAGGAATTATCATGAAAAAATTCACAAAAAAATTAGTATCTGCCAGCGTATTACTTAGCTGTAGTCTTTTAGCAAATACAGCACAGGCTCAAAGCTCTGTATGGCAAGTAAGCAATGGTAATGACTCACTATTTATTGGCGGTACAGTTCACATACTACCTAAAGCTGAAATGCCACTACCCGCTGAGTTCAACCATGCTTATGAACAAGCGGATACAATTATTTTAGAAGCACCGATAACTGACCCAGCCGATACTAATGCGCAAATGCAAATGTTAGGCGCACTATCGTATACAAATAACGAAACATTAAGTCAAAAACTAGAACCCGAGATTAAGGCATCACTTGAAAATAAGCTTAACGAGTTTGGCGCTAATCTCGCTAAGTTAGATGGCTTTCGCCCTGCTATGGTTGGTATTGTTTTAATGTCGATGGAGCTTCAAAAGCAAAATTTAATGGGTGAAGGTGTTGATGCTTACTTTACTAAAAAAGCGACTGAAGATAACAAAACAAAAAATTACTTAGAAACAATGGAATTTCAGTTAGAGCTTTTTAAAAAAATGGGTCAAGGCAACGAAAACGACTTCATTAAACATAACTTAGCCGAGCTGCACAACTATGGCGATATGTTTAAAGGACTTTTAGCTGCCTGGCGCAAAGGTGATACAGACACACTGAATAAAGTGGCACTTGAAGATATGCAGAAAAATGATCCGAATAGTTACAAACAAATCATTACAGATAGAAATAATGATTGGTTACCAAAAGTAGAAGCCATGTTTAACAACGACAAAAATGAGTTTGTACTTGTTGGAGTTGCCCATCTTGCAGGACAAGATAGTTTACTTACCTTACTTGAAAACAAGGGCTATAAAGTTTCTTTAGTTGATATTGATAGCACGGCAGATATAACAGTAAGAGGGGCTGAATAATGGATAAAACAGACAAACTAGCTATATCGCTACTGTTTCTATTTGGGTCTATCATGTTGATATGTGCTATATAAAAAATGCCGCTAACAAGCGGCATTTTTTATTTTAGTAAACTTACCCGCGAGGAATAAAACCAAGCGCATCGTATACCGATTTCAATGTTTTCTCAGCACGTACACTTGCTTTTTCAGCACCTGACTTCATTATGCCATCAAGTAGGTTTTGATCTTCTCTGATCTCTTTAAAGCGTGCTTGAATTGGCTCAATCATATTTACAACTGCATCTGCTGTATCTTTCTTTAAATGGCCATACATTTTATCTTCATACTCAGGAACTAGGTCTTCAATTGAGCGCTTAGTTGCAACACTCAATAAAGTAAGCAAGTTTGATACGCCAGGCTTTTCTGTACGATCAAAATAAATACGTGCTTGTTCATCTGAATCAGTTACTGCTTTTTTAAGCTTTTTCACAATTTGCTTAGGCTCATCTAATAACATGATGTAACCATTTGGGTTTTCGTCAGACT
The DNA here is from genome assembly GCF_015864815.1 of Pseudoalteromonas sp. NZS100. NCBI lineage: Bacteria > Pseudomonadati > Pseudomonadota > Gammaproteobacteria > Alteromonadales > Pseudoalteromonadaceae > Pseudoalteromonas > Pseudoalteromonas sp. NZS100. Next base: position 68,007 of record NZ_JADYWM010000021.1, on the reverse strand, counting down.
TAGACATTTTTTTAAGTGGATCTTGCAAGCTCATTACGCGTGCACCAAACTCAGGGATGTACGGCTCTGGTAATTTAAATACGTCGCCATATAAATTATTAAAGCGTGTGGCTATATCGCGAGTCAGCTCTAAGTGTTGCTTTTGATCATCCCCTACTGGTACTTGATCAGCTTGGTATAATAAAATATCCGCAGCTTGCAATACTGGATATGAAAATAAGCCCACGTTTACGTTATTTGCGTGCTTAGATGACTTGTCTTTAAACTGAGTCATTCGATTAAGCTCACCCATTTGCGCGTAACAATTTAATACCCACGCTAATTGTGCATGCTCAGGTACTTGCGATTGTACAAATAACGCAGATTTTTCAGGATCAATGCCACATGCCGCGTAAAGAGCAATACCATCTAACACTCGAGAGCGCAGTAATTCAGGCTCTTGGCGAACCGTAATAGCGTGTAAGTCTACTAACATAAAGAAACTTTCGTGGTCTTCCTGTAACTTTAGCCACTGGTTAATAGCGCCAACATAGTTGCCTATTGTCATACCACCGGTTGGCTGAATGCCGCTTAAAACTACTGGTTTACTCATGATTTTCCTTTATTTTGCTTAATGAATAATATTTAACGCTGCGTTAGAACAGGTATTATATCTAAGAAGTTATCGCATAGGTACTGCGGATTATAATCCTCAAGACTTTCACCTTGGTTATAGCCATAACTAAGTGCAATTACGTCTATATTAGCGGCTTTAGCTGCAAGTATATCGCTTTTAGAATCACCTATCATTATTGCTTTATTAGGCTGCGCATTTAGTTTTTTGCAGGCAAATAGCAATGGTTCTGGCGATGGTTTTTTTGCCATGTCGTCACCGCATACAACCACATCAAAATGACTCGTTAGTGCCAATTTTTCGAGTAGTTTCTCTGTAAAAATTCGAGACTTATTAGTGATTAATGCTTTAGGCATACCGCGAAGTGCTGCAAGCCCTGTTTCTACATGTTGGTACAAAACACTATACTCACCAACTTGTTGTTCATAATACTTATAGAACTGTAATATTGCTTTACCACTAAGTGACTCATCTAGATTTTCACTCACTTGCATATCGCCACTCAAAGCGCGTTTTACAAGGACTTCAACACCATTACCAACCCAACTTTCAACCAAGCGTTGACTAACAATAGGAAAAGCAAAATCGCTCAAGGTTAAATTAATAGCGATATACAAGTCGTAAACGCTATCAACCAAAGTACCATCTAAATCAAATAAGGCGACATCGTACTTCATTACTTAACACTTCCAAGCTGCTCACGCATTTGATCAATCACCACTTTGTAATCAGGTTGATTAAAAATAGCTGAGCCTGCAACAAACATATCAGCACCCGCTCGAGCCGCTGCTGCAATATTATCGACTTTAATACCACCATCAACCTCTAAGCGAATATCTCGGCCTGATTCAATAATACGCTGTTTTGCTTGGCGTAATTTTTCAAGCGTATGAGGGATAAAGCTTTGCCCGCCAAACCCAGGATTTACCGACATTAGTAAAATGGTATCTAGCTTATCAATAACATGGTCTAAATAACTTAGGCTTGTTGCTGGGTTAAACACTAATCCTGCTTTACAGCCGTGATCTTTAATTAACTGTATTGTACGATCGACGTGCTCGCTGGCTTCAGGATGAAAAGTAATAATAGAAGCACCAGCCTCAGCAAATAAAGGTATTATGCTATCTACAGGCTTAACCATTAAATGTACGTCGATAGGTGCTGTAATACCGTAATCTCTTAGTGCTTTACACACCATAGGACCAATTGTGAGATTAGGTACATAGTGATTATCCATTACATCAAAGTGAACCACGTCAGCACCCGCTTCGAGAACTTTATCAACATCTTCGCCTAGCTTTGCAAAATCAGCAGACAAAATAGAAGGGGCTATTAAATATTTTTGCTCTGGGTTAAACATGATTAACTCCATCAATAAATAGTGTATTGCGTTAATGTAACTTAATTGAAGATGTTACCCAAGTAATATGGCGTAATAGCCCCCATTTTAGGTAACTTTAAGTTTGATATTTAACCAATATTTGCTATGATTAAAAAAGTAACAAATTATTGGATTTCATCATGCGTGCTTTTAAAATTGGGATATTAATTGCGTCGGCATTACTGCTTATCGGGGCGTTTAGCTTTGGTTCAAGCTCTGAGCAAGAATTAAGCTCAGTGAGTAATTGTCATAATACACAACTGGTAAGTACTCAAAACACTTTAACTGCGTGTATTAAAGCTGAAGAAGAGTCATCATGGTTTTCGTGGTTAACAGGCGATAGCCGTAGTGCTCAGTTTCATTACCTTGATTTACTGGAACTACTTACTAGTTCTGAAGATTCTAAAAACGCTCCTTCTTTAAAACCTTTATTTTAAATAATGCTACAATTTTTTAGCGCGTTGCAAAGTGTGCTAGCTGCATTTTTTGGTGTTCAATCTGAAAATAAACGCCAAGTCGATTTTCAACAACACTCCCCTTTATCCATCATTTTAATTGCGATTGTACTATTTGTTGCTTTTGTTATCGCAATTTACGCAGTGGTTGCTTGGGTGCTAAATACATAGCCATCAACTCGTCAACTTTATTTCTAGAGCCACCTTTGGGGCTAATAGTGCGCTTTACTTGAATTTGTTCAAGCGATGCTTGGCTATAAATTTTACGCGTCCACACGGTATCGTGGTTTGAAATAAGCACAGGTGTGTTATTTTCAAATGCGGCTTGTTCTGCCAAATTAGCTAAGTTAGCCTGATCATCTAAATTAAAACCCCCTTTAGCGTATGACGTAAAAGAAGCGGTTTTACTTAATGGCACATAAGGTGGGTCGCAATAAATAACAGCATTGTTAGGCACTAACTTAAAAACGTCATCGTAATCTAAACAAGTGAACGTTGCTTTTTGTGCTTTTTCAGCAAAAAAATACATTTCTTTTTCAGGAAAGTAAGGCTTTTTATACTTACCAAAAGGCACATTAAAAATGCCTTTTAAATTATACCTACACAGTCCGTTGTAACCATGGCGGTTCATGTATAAAAACAAGATTGAACGTTCGTATACATCACGACTTTGATTAAACTGCACACGATATTCGTAATACGCATCTGCGTGATTATTCAAATCAACAAACAGCTTTTTAGCGTCACTAATAAGCTCATCTGGAGAGCTTTTAAGCTCTTTATATAAGTTAATTAAGTCTGCATTGATATCGTTAAGGATATAGTGCTTAAAGTCACTATTTAAAAACACAGAGCCTGCACCAACAAAAGGTTCAACCAAAGTATCAGCATGCTTGCTAGCTTGGTTTAATCGCGCATTAATGTTTTCAACTAGGCTGTATTTTCCGCCGGCCCATTTAAGGAAGGCTCTACTTTTTTGCTGCATTGGCTCTTTACTTCAATCTGGTGTTGCGCGATTTTACACTAAAGCAGTGTGTTTTACTGATCAACGACTGCTATTTCTTGCTTTATTTTACTAATTTTTTTATAGAAAGGTTTATTTTTTCTAACCCCTGGGGGTAAAGTATCCATTGCTGATTTTGCCTCGTTTATACTCTCAAAGCTGCCAAATGTAACAACCCACCATATTTGGTTATTTCGCTTCGTTTGGTAAGTGTGTGCTTGCTGCTGTAGATTGAATTGAGCAATGAAATTATCGCGAACTTCCTGCTGAGTTACCGCTAATAATTGAATAACACTATTTGTATCTGCTTGCTGCATATACCAAATATTATCTTGGCTGATCTGAGTTTGCTCTGCTGTATTTACTTTCTCTACTTTTAGAGCTTTAGATACAACGTCACCTGCTTCACTGCTTTTGTTTTTAACGCTATTATCAATAGCATTGTCTAATACCTTAACGGTATTTGCAGGTTCGGTAAGACTTTGCATGATAGCAGGCACATCATTAATGTGTACGCTCTCAAGCTCAATATCTGGCTCAACTACTTCAGGGTCATTTAAGGTAACTACTGAGTCATTTTGCTTTATAACCGGCTCACTTACTTGCTCTACAGATATTGCTGTATTTAGGACTTGTGTTTCTTCCTGCTGATAATATTGTTGCCACCACTGCGTCATATCAGACTTATAAAGCAGACCAATAATTAAAAGCATAATTAACAACATCAAAATCAATAAGTGCAATCGCCAAGATACTTTATCTTTAACGATAATATCGGCTATGTGCTCACTAGGTTGCCAAGCAAGCAATAAACTGGGGTTACCATGAGCCTCGGCTAAAAAAGTACTAAAAACAGGGTCTTCATCATAAGGTAAATCAGTAAAGTACCACTGCAATAGCATCTTGCTTTCTCGAAGCGTCAGTGGCTCCAAGTAAATTTCGACAGCGTCATTTAAAGCAAGTTTAGACTGTGATGCAATTATGATATACAACGTATTAGGGCTATTTTTAGAAAGCAGCTCAAGCTCAATTAGTATCTCTTCAGATAGTTGCCTACCGCCATCAAGCACCCATAAACAAGGTCCGCACTGCTGTTGCTCAAGCAGCTGGTAATAGTTTTCAGGTAAACTTAAATTATGATCAACCAAAGGGGAATTAAAGCTTTGCTCTAATAAATCGCTCATTAGCTGAGCGTCAGTCATTTGTGCACTTACTTGCACAAACGCTTTATTAAAGTCATTGTATTTATCTGTAATGAAGGTTTCGAGCATATAACTTTTACCTAGCCCCGATGTGCCAAGTAAAACTATTAAATTTTGTCCGTACTCAAATTGCAGTGCGATTCTATCCACCAAAGCCGCACGGCTTGGTAAAATTTGTGACTGCATTTACTGCTCGATTAAGTCTCTAACTTGGTCATCAGAGACATCATCAACTAATGCACACTGGCCAAATTGGGTAGGTAGAATAAAGCGTATAGTGCCTCTTTTATTCTTTTTGTCTTTACGCATATGCGTTAGGAACTGCTCGCTAGTCATTTGCTTTGGAATTTCTGTTGGTAAATTATATAGCTCAAGCAGCTTAATAATTCGATCAACTTCACTTGCGCTTAAATCTTGGCGTGTCTTAGCAAGTTTAGCTGCTAATACCATGCCTGTTGCAACAGCTTCGCCATGTAACCAAACGCCGTAGCCCATTTCTGCCTCAATTGCATGGGCAAATGTATGACCTAAGTTTAATAAAGCACGTAAACCATGCTCTTTTTCATCTTGCGCAACTATAAGTGCTTTTATTTCACAACATCTAAAAATAATATGCTGTAAGCACGTTTCATCTAGTTGCTGCAAATTAGCTACGTTTCGCTCTAAGTATGCAAATAATTCGGTATCGTAAATCAGACCATACTTAATTACTTCAGCCATACCTGCTGCAAACTCTCTTGCTGGTAGGGTGTGTAATGTTTGTGTATCAATAAAAACCGCTTGAGGCTGATAAAATGCCCCTATCATATTTTTACCTAAAGGATGATTTACTGCCGTTTTACCACCTACCGATGAATCAACCTGTGAAAGCACTGTCGTTGGTATTTGAATAAACGGTACGCCGCGCTGATAACACGCCGCTACAAAACCAGTTAGATCACCTATAACACCGCCACCTAACGCAATTAAGCACGTATCTCGGCCACAGTTATTTTGGAGTAAAAATGCTGATATTTTTTCAAACCATTCAAGTGATTTATATTGTTCACCGTCAGGAATAATAAAAGATAGCGGATTTTGATCTGCTAATGAGTCAAGTAACGCTTGTAAATATAAAGGCGCTATTGTGTCATTAGTAATGATGATAGGCCGACAATCACCAATGTGGTGAACCAGGCGGCCATTATCTTGAAGTGCAGATTGCCCAATATAAATAGGATAACTTCGCTCGTCCAAATTAACTGTTAATTTAAGCATGCTTAGTTATTTCCTTATTATTGGTTTTTAAAAATCTAATTTCTCGATGATTTGGTTAGCAACAACTTTAGCGCTTTGCTCATCGGTACGTACAACAAAATCGGCAACTTCTTTGTATAGGGGCTCGCGTTCTTCTGCTAAGCGCTCTAGTACGTTACGAGGTGCTTCTTCAGTTTGCAGTAATGGGCGACGCTTGTCGCGTTGCGTGCGTGCAACTTGCTTTTCTATAGGTGTCTCTAGGTATACAACGATACCTCGAGCCGAAAGCTTGTTTCGAACTTCTTTGCTCATTACTGAACCACCACCGGTAGCAAGTACAATACCTTGCATCTCGGTTAAATCGCCAATAACAGACTCTTCTCGAAGTCTAAAGCCTTCTTCACCTTCAAGATCGAATACCCATGCAATATCTGCACCTGTGCGGCGTTCGATTTCTTGATCAGAATCAACAAATTCAAGGTGTAATTGGTCAGCGATGTGACGACCAATCGTGCTTTTGCCAGCCCCCATGGGGCCAACTAGAAATATATTACGTTTCTCAGCCATATCTTTTAGTACAAACAAACTCTAAAATTTGAAATAAAACCCCGCCTAACGACCTGGCCCCAAAATTAAGGAGGGGATTATCTCAGTAATTGCAGGGGTATTTCAAGTCAATTAGAATAAAAAGCCATATAACGAGCAATTAATCTAAATAATCACCCGTTGGTTAACATAAAACCACTGTATTTTAATCAATTTGTATTTTCGGTGTCACGAAAATAAGTAATTCACGCTTTTCATTAAACTCACTTGTGGTTTTAAATAGTCTTCCTACGTAAGGAATGTCACCTAAAATTGGCACTTTACTCGTAGTATTAATGATCTGCTGTTGGAAAATACCACCGAGTACTACGGTTTGGCCATTCTCGACTAACACTTGTGTTTGAATTTCTTGAGTATCAATAGACACAGCTTCACCAGTACCTGTTTGTACGGTATCACCACGTGTATCTTGAGTAATAATTAAATCTAGAATTACTTTATTATCAGGTGTGATATGAGGTGTAACTTCTAAGCTCAGTACCGCTTTTTTAAAGCTTACGGTAGTAGCACCGCTTGAAGCTGACTCAGTATAAGGAATTTCAGTACCTTGCTCTATTCGGGCTTTTTGCTGATTAGCCGCTATGATACGTGGACTAGCAATAATCTCGCCTTTATTCTCTTCCTCAAGCGCACTTAGTTCTAAATCAATCAGCGTACCGTTAGCCAGTTTTGCTATGTGTAAGCCAATGCTAGCCGCAGGGTTAGTGATAGGTAAATTTACATTTAATCGGTCTGAAATACTTGGTGCATTTGAAGTAGATGTCGCATTATAAATACCTTCTGCGCCTTCAAGAGAGCCTGAAATACCAACACTACTGCCTTGGTCACTAAAGCCCCAACGTACGCCTAAGTCTTCGGTAACGTTATCGCGTACCGTTACCATTCGAGATTCTATTACAACCTGCTGCACTGGAATATCAAGCGTTTCAATCATGCGGCGGATATTTTCTATACTCTTAACAGTATCTTTTACTAACAATGTATTTGTACGTTGATCAACAGATACACTACCACGGGCAGTTATAATACTGTTTGTATCTGTTTTTAATAAGTCAGCAAAATTTTCGGCTTTAGCATAGTTTAATCGGATGTATTCACTATATAGAGGCTCTAAGTCTTCAACTTGCTGTTTAGCTTTTAAATCTTTGGCTTCACGCGCTGCAAGTTCTTCTGCAGGCGCTACCATTAATATAGAGCCATCCATGCGCTTATCTAGCCCTTTAATACGTAGTACTACGTCAAGCGCTTGATCCCACGGTACACCATCTAGGCGCAGCGTTATATTGCCCGTTACTGAATCACTGGTTACTAAGTTAAAGTCGTTGTAACCCGCGATAATTTGCAGTGCTGCACGCACAGAGATATCTTGAAAATTTAAGGTCATAGGGCGACCTTGATACTCAACCCCACCATCTAAGTACGCATTTTGCGTTTCATCTTTTTCTACTGTCAACGTTAAAATATTATCTATTTGCTGATACGTAAACGTGAACTGGGCATTAGGTTCGATAACAACACGACTTAAACCATCTTCTTTAAAAGTCTCGATATTACTTACAACAGTTCCAAAATCTAATACATCTAATTCATAAAGTAGATCGTCTAAAATATCGGTGTGATGAAAGTCAGCGTAAATTTTCCCGCCACTTTCATGGACTTCAATTGCAGCTTGAGTGTCTTGTAAAAATACAAGTACTTTTGCTTCACCCTTCTCACCACGTCTAAAATCAATTGACTGGATACGGTTAATGTAATTTCCACTTACATCACCTGAATCCATCACTACATCTTCATTTTCAGATTCTGTAAGAGGGTTATCAGACACACGTATCGATACTAAATTGTTATGAACTTCAGTCTCATAAATTTTTAATCTATCTAAGTTTACCGTTACCTTTAAACCACTGTTAGTTAAAACATTAGTAACACTGCTAATTCCAGCTTGATTAACTTCAACATCATTTAAACCAACCTCTAACTCTGCAGTATCAAAAAACATTTCGATTCGGGCTGGGCTATTAAACACTTGAACTTTTGGTTCAAAGGTTAACTCTTCATCAAAAACAAGCTGTAATTCAGTTTCGCCTTTAAGTAATGGATTATAACGAACATCATAAAGCAATGGCCCAGCTATGGCTGAGTTTACAGTGACTAAAGCAACAGCAGCCAGTAATGTCCGTGAAATACGATGAAGCCAAAGTACATCCTTATGCATCCTATTTTTACCTTTTTTATTATTAATTTGCGCCATCTGTTGCCGCCTCTAACATTTCTAATTTCGTCAGGCGCTCTTTCCAACAGCCAGACCCATCAGGGATTAATTCCACTAATTCTATATAGTCGTTGCTTACTCTTTTTACTTTGCCATCATAACTTCCAAGATAATTCCCTACCGTTACACGGTGCAAAGTGTCATCTGTTGCTGTAATTAATGCCCATATTTGTCCACTAGAGCCAATTGTGCCTTTCATTGCTAAATTATCTAGCGGGTATTTCTCTAACGGTTCGCGGCGGCGCTCTTGATCTGGGTGCAAACAGTTTTTTACTTGCGTTAGTTTATTTTGAATAATCTCAGGCTGAGGCGCTACAAACGGGCTGCGTAGCTGACCAGCACTGTACTCAAATATTTCAAACTTTGTCAGTTCAGGGATCGACTCAACCCTTGGAGTTGTGCTTGCTTTTACCTGATCAATAAATTCTTTTTGCTCAGAAGTGTCATCATTACAACCCGCTAAAACAAATGCTATAGCTAAAGGTACTACGCGAAGGAGTTTCATTTTTTAACCCCTTCTTCATAACGATATGTTTTTGCAACAACACTGAATGTTAACTGTTTATCGCCCGATGATAAAATAGAAAAGTCATGTAAGCTTACAATCCGGGGTAACTGGGCCACTTTACCTACAAACTCACCAAACTCATGGTAGCTACCTATTACTTCGATTTTAATCGGCAGCTCGGTATAAAATTCTTTCTCAACTTCTGGCAGCCAACCTATTTTTAAAAAAGTCAGACCACTCGTTGTCCCAACATATGATAAATCATCAAGTAAACCGGGAGTTTCGTTCGAAGTGGGTAGACGCTTTAATAGCTGTGAAAACTTATCTTCCATTTCAATCATTTGTTGACGATATATTTCAAGCTTGCTCGCTACTGCATACTTAGTTCGATAAGTTGTTCGTAGTTCAACTTCTTTTGCCACGGCACTATGGTAGCTGTCAATTTCATCAGAAACTAATAGGCTATAACTAAAAAACAATACAAGGCCCGCTACAAACGTACAGCAAATTGCTTTAACAGCAATTGGCCAATCACCAATGTTATCAAGCTCTATTTCATTCCAATCAATTTCACTCAGTGCTTTAAAATCAAGGTTCATCGCTAACCTCACCAATTTTATCAAATGGTTTTACATAAAATTCCATATTAAAATCACTAAGTAAACGCGAAGATTGATCGCCTGCAACAATGCCCTGCATTGAAGGATTCTCTAGTAAATATGAGCTTTGTACTTGGCGGAGCATTGTTGATAGACGATTATTAGATTCACTGCGTCCTAAAACATGTATTTGACTGCCTTTGCGCTCCAGTTTTGTTAAATAAACGCCACCTGGCACTATTTTGGCAACTTCATCCATTATTTGCGTACCCAAGTTACGGCTGCTTTGCAATTCTTCAATGAGCCTCATACGCTGTTGTAAATTTTCCTTTCTTTTATCTAAGCTTCGTATTTCACTTATTTTTTTATCTAGCATGCTAATTTCTGAGCTTAAATAATTATTCTTTAAGTTTTGACCGTCTTTTAAGGCACTATAAAAAGAGCTTAATAAATACATACTTGCAAAACAGAGTATAACGACACCAACAAGTATAGTTACAAATTTCTTTTTCGATTCTTCGCGTTGTGATTCACGCCAAGGCAGTAGATTTATATGTGGCATGTTGAAAAACTCCTTAATGCCAACCCTGTTGCAATTGCAAACTGCGTTTTGTGACGCTGCATTATATTACGATCTACCTTTGGGGAAATTTCCATATTTACAAAAGGCTCTGCAACAACGGAGTGGATACCGAGTTCTTCAATAAGCAATCGGTCGATACCTTTTATCATCGATGTACCGCCCGTTAATACAATATAATCTATTTGCTCTTTACCGCTGGTTGTTAAAAACATTTGCACAGCTCTGCGAACTTGTTGAAGTAACGAAGTTTGAAAAGGGGCTAATACTTCAAAGGTATAGTTTGGCGGTAAATCACCAGATGTTTTGCCTATTTCGGCTTCATCAAAGCCTTTATTATAATAAGCAACAATACTATTTGTATATTGATCGCCACCAAAAACTTGGTCACGGGTATAAATAGTTTCCCCAGCTTGCACAACACTCACAAGCATTAAAACTGCGCCAATATCGACCACAGCCACACACTTATTAAATGCATCGCTAGGTAATTGTTGATAGTAAACGTCCATAGCACGGCTCAATGCGTAGCTTTCTACATCTACTATTTTGGCTTCTAAATTTGCGGCTTCTAAAGCGCCCACCCGTGCTTCAACACTCTCAGTACGAGCAGCCGAAAGCAAAACATTCATTTTACTAGGATCGGCCTCATTCGTCGAAAGCTTCTCAAAATCGAGGCTCACTTCATCAAGGGGGTAAGGGATTAAACTATCAGCTTCAATTTCAATTTGCGATTCAAGTTCAGCATCTGTTAACGATACATCCATAAAGATCACTTTTGTAATAACTGTTTGGCCAGAAACAGCCACTGCAGCAGATTTTAACGACTTCGGTAATTTTTTTCTTAATTTTGTAATAACGTTACCAATCGCTTCAATATCTTGGATTGTGCGCTCACTCATCGCACCTTTTGGCATCGGCTCAATTGCAAGTGCTTCTAGTCGAAATCCAGTTTCAATTTCACGTAAAAGCACCGCTTTGATAGAGTGAGATCCAATATCAATTCCTACCATCATCGGGGACGGTTTTTGAAATAGTTGACTTAGCATGTTTCAACTTGGCCTTTGTTTTAATAATAAACAAGTTATAATTTTTATCTGAAAAAATATTATTCATTTTTTAATCAATATATACTAGCAGTCAAAACTCGCAATTGGGAGTCCATTTAGGGAAATATAAGTGATTTTATTAAAACGAACTTTACAATTTTTTATCATTTGTGTGTTAATTGGTCTGATCACTTTGGTCAGTCTTTATTACTACGTTAAACCTGATATCCCCAGTGTGCAAGTTTTAAAAGACGTGCAATTACAAACTCCTATGCAAGTATTCACAAAAGATGGGCTTTTAATCAATCAATTTGGTGAAAAGCGTCGTATTCCAGTGACTATTGATGAAATTCCTCAAACCCTCATTAATGCATTTTTAGCGACAGAAGATAATCGATTTTACGATCATGTAGGCATAGATCCTATAGGTATTGTACGTTCGGCTATTGTTCTTATATCTACCGGCGAGAAAAAACAAGGCGCAAGTACTATTACTATGCAGCTTGCTCGTAATTTCTTTTTAACTCGCGAAAAAGCATATATTCGTAAAGTTAAAGAAATATTTATAGCGCTACATATTGAAGGTGTATTAACAAAAGACGAAATTTTAGAGCTTTACCTTAATAAAATAGAATTGGGTAATCGCGCTTTTGGTATTGGTGCTGCAGCACAAGTTTATTACGGTAAGGAGTTAAAAGATTTAACACTTGCACAAATGGCGATGATTGCAGGTTTACCGAAGGCCCCTTCAGCTTTAAACCCAATTCGTAACCCAACGCGTGCAAAAGCACGCCGAAATGTTGTTTTAGGGCGTTTATTAACTGAAAATTATATTACTCAAGAAGAATATAACGAAGCAACGAGCCAACCTATCACCGCTTATTTTCATGGTGCTGAAATAAATTTATACGCCCCGTATATTTCTGAAATGGTGCGCGCTGAAATGGTCTCGCGTTATGGAATAGATAAAGCTTACAACTCAGGTTTTAAAATTTTCACCTCGGTAGAGTCTAAAGTCCAAAAAGCAGCGCAAAACGCACTTGTAAACAACTTACATAATTACGATATGCGCCATGGTTTTAGAGGCCCAACAGATGTTTTATGGGACCCTGAAACACAACCTGCTTTAACTGAGCAACAAATACTCAATAAATTACAGAGCGTAAATGAGTTGGGTACTTTGAAAGCAGCAGCCGTGCTTAGTGTTAGTGATAAAACAGCGTCGGTATTACTTAAAAGTGGCGAGCGCACAACTCTTACTTGGGATAACTTAAAATGGGCGCGTAAATATATTACTCGTTACCGCCAAAGTTTTGCTCCAAAAGCAGCTACAGATATTTTAACGCCAGGAATGCAAGTTTGGGTGCGTAAAAATGAAGATGACAGCTACTTACTAAGCCAAATACCAGAAGCATCAAGTGCTATTGTGTCACTCGACCCACAAGATGGCAGAATTAAAGCTATTGTAGGTGGTTACAGCTTTGAGCAAAGTCAATATAACCGAGCGGTACAAGCAAAGCGTCAAGTAGGCTCTAATATAAAACCTTTTATATATTCAGCAGCACTTGAAAAAGGTTACACGCTTGCGTCTATATTAAACGATGCTCCTATAAACCAATGGGATAAAAGCCAAGGCGTAGCATGGCGCCCTAAAAACAGCCCTGCTGTATATAATGGTCCGATAAGAATTCGCCGTGCCTTAGCACAGTCTAAAAACGTTATTTCGGTGCGCTTACTACGCGGCGTTGGATTACAACGTACAGCTGATCATTTATTAAAGTTTGGCTTTAAAGATTCAGACATTAATCGCAGTGAATCACTAGCACTGGGTAGTGCTTCCATTACTCCACTTGAACTTGCCCGTGGCATGAGTGCATTTGCCAATGGTGGCCACTTAATTGAACCTTACTTTATTTCAGAAATTCAAGATGCTTACGGTAATGTATTGTTCAAAGCAAACCCTGCCCTAGCCTGTGACGAGGAGTCTTTACCAACACGCAATGAATTCTCACTTCATAATAGTAGTGATGAAGTGGAACCAACAAAAAAATGTGCACCGAGAATTATTTCTAAGCAGAATGCATTTTTAATTGCTGATGCAATGCACAGCGGTATTTGGGGCGGCGGTAGTTGGGCCCATAAAACGGGTTGGAGTGGCACAGGTTGGCGCGCACAAGCTTTAGAACGTCGTGATCTTTCGGGTAAAACAGGCACAACTAATGACTCTGTAGACACCTGGTTTAGTGGTTTTAACAGTAAAGTAATGACTTCTGTGTGGGTGGGCTTTGATAACCCAGGTAACGCTCTTGGCCGTTCTACGTACAATAACAACTTAGATAGCAGCCAAATATCTGGTGCTGAATCGGGAGCTAAAACAGCGCAGCCTGCATGGATTGAATTTATGAAAGCCGCACTTGAGGGAACACCTGAAGCGCCAATTGAGCCACCTGAGGGGCTTGTTTCGATTCGTATTGATTTAGCCACTGGTTTGCTAAGCCACAAAAATGACTACACCAGCCGCTTTGAATACTTCGAAAAAGGCACTGCACCGACAAAGTATGTGCTATCTCAGCCAAACGATATATTTGAAGAAGACACAAAAACCGAAGAAGAGCTATTTTAATAATATCTCTGTAATACAAAAAACGGCAGCTTATTTAAGCTGCCGTTTTTGTTTAAACCAAAGGTTTATTTTAAGTTTTGAACAAGCCAATATAAGTCAGAGTGCACACCCGCAGCGGTCACTTCTCTACCCGCTCCTGGCCCCTGAATCACTAATGCATTATCGCTATACCATTTGCTATTAATTACAAAAATATTATCGCCAGGTGTAAGGTTTGCTAACGCATCTCCATTGGGCACATACGTAATTCCTACTTTAGCGATAACTTCAGTTTTTGTTATATCTAATAGGCCTGTGTATCTCAGTACTGAGTTATTAGCTTTTGCTGTATCAGCATGCTCTTCAATGAATGCATCTAGCTGGGCTTTATTGTTTAGAAAGTCTTCCCAGCTTCCTAGCGCAAGCTCGCCGGGCATTAATGCCGATAAGCTAATATCATCAAGCTCAAGCTCTATACCTAACTCTCGGGCTAAAATAAGTAACTTACGCTGCATATCTCGTCCAGATAAATCCTCGCGAGGGTCAGGCTCTGTGAACCCCATTTTCTGTGCTTCTAATACCAACTCAGAAAAAGCAGTCGTACCATCATACTTACTACATAACCACGAAAGCGTACCCGAGAACACGCCTTCAATACGCGTAATTTTATCACCACTATTTTGCAAATCAGCCAAAGCAAAATTGATAGGTAAGCCTGCGCCTACACTTGTATTATATCGCCAATGTAAATTACGTTCGCCAAGGTTACTACGAAGTGCTTTATACCAAGAAGTCGGTGCTGTACCTGCATATTTGTTAGCACTAATTAAATGACAATCTCTGTCTACAAAATCTGTATATAAAAAGCTAAACTGCTCACTTGCGGTAATATCAATTAACACTTTATGTTCGTAGTCAAGCTCGCTTATCGCATTAAGTAAATCCGCAGCTTCATAGCTATTCGCCTCATGCTGCCATTGAGTTTTCCATTGCGATATATTTATGCCACTTGCATTAAATAACATATGTTTAGAGCGAACCAGCGCTACCAATTTAATACTAAAGTCGTCTGATAAACGCTCAAATTGTGCCGATAACTGCTCAATAAAAGCATCGCCTACATTGCCAAGGCCCGCAACTATAACGGCTATTTCTTGGCCTTTATTGATTAGCTTATCGTGTAAGGCGCTTTGTATATCGCTATCTATAAATTGGTCTGTTAGTAATAAAACATAACCATTATCTTGATGCACAAAACGCGGTTTTATAGTCTGCTCAGCTAATACTTCTAAAGCTTGCAGTTTAAGTACGCTAACGTCTTGCTCAGGGGCAACAATTGCACAGCCATTTAAATTTGACTCACTAATATTAGCTCTACCAGCAAAGTAATTAATAACTTGAGATGTTTGTGCAGCCGGTACTACTAAATACACTTCACCATTATGGTTAAAATGATGAAGGCTATGCTGAATAAGCTGACTAACGCTTGCGACCTCACCTTCACTTAATCCTTCAACCATTAATAGATCAACATTTTGCAGCGTGGTTATAAAGCGCTTTTTCTTTGCTGAACCTTCTTTTACTATATCTGTTGGGCTTGCTTGCACATCAAAACTACTACGAACAGCTAGCTTAATATCGCTGTTTTTAAGTGGCGATAGTGTTTTTGCATGTAATACAGGGTTACCCAAACGAGCTAATAAATTAGCTTGCCCGCGACAAATTTTGCCGTATTTAATCGCTTTTTTTACCTTACGAGGATCAGTGCTAAACACTCCCTGTGTATCGGTCCAAATACATACTTGCTTAGCATTACAGTAATTTGCAAGTAGTGTTGCACTATAATCGCTACCGTTGCGTCCAAGTGTTACGGTCTCACCTTTCGTATCAGCGGCAATAAACCCAGTAACAACATTTATCTTATTAGGCAAAATTGACTGTCGACATTGCTGCGCATTTTGCGCATGCATTAATTCACCATCGTTTAAGGTAAAAAGACTACGGGCATCTTGAGCACACGCCTCAATATTTAACTGCTGTAAATAAGTAGCGAGTAAACGTGCTGACCACAGTTCCCCATGCGCAAGTAACGCAGCCTCTTTTAGCTGCTCAGCTTGAGCAAGTTCTGCAATATTACTAAGCTCGGTATTTAGTGTTTTAAGTGCGCTGCGCTTTAAATCAGCTTGTAATAACTGCTCAATTAAATCGCTTTGATGGTTATTTAACTGCAGTAAAATATCAGCGACAGCTTGCGTGTCTTGCAGCTGATAACTTTGCCACAACGACACAAGTGTATCTGTAGTCTTACCTGCAGCAGATACCACAACACAGTCGCCCGGCTGAGTATGCCCAATAATTATTTTAGCTACGCTTTGATAGCGCTCACTAGAGCTTAAGCTTGAACCACCAAATTTATGTACACAATTGACCATATTTATACCAATTCGCTTAATTAAGTTGTCTATTTTGAGGTAAGAAAACCGTATCGATAACAAGGCAAAAATTTCGTTATTTAGTTGTTCTATATTAGGAATTTTTAACGATGTTATCGTGCGGTTTAATCCCTCAAATTGATTAGGGCGTGTTGATCTTTGTGGATTGAAATTTGTTCAATCTAGGGGCGATTAAATCGCGGCGCGAGGTTTGTAACCTAGTGGGCTAAGTAAAAACCGAGCAACAAAGAGTTAATCGTCCCTAGAAAGAACCCAAAGGGCAGCGCATGTTTGGTATTTATGCTGCGTTATCGCCTATTCATGGGGAATAACCACACTACATAGGCTCCGTCTTGCCTAAAAACCAAACATACTGCTGCAAATTCACCCACCAAAGATCAACACGCCCTAGGTATTATTGCGGATTGGTATTACTTACCAAAGCGCTGGACGGGCTGCACTTAATTTAACGTTTCCACCAGAAGTGCCAGCACCTTTGCCTACACGGCCAACATTTTTATTTTGCCCTGGTTTTACAAGTTCAAATACTCGTTCAAAGTCAGCTATTAAATCGTGTATATCTTCAATCCCAACCGAAATACGAATAAGCGTATCGCCCACACCCGCTTCTAAACGTGCCTTTGCCTCCATGCCTGCGTGCGTCATAGTTGCAGGGTGACAAATTAAACTCTCTACGCCACCTAGTGACTCAGCTAAACTAAACGTTTTAAGACTAGTTAAAAATGCTGCAGCGTCGTTTATATCGCCTTTAATATCAAAACTAACCATGCCACCAAAGCCAAGTTGTTGTGCTTTAGCAAGTTCATGTTGAGGATGCGACTCAAGTCCTGGATAGTAAACTTGGCTTACAAAATTGGAGCTTTCAAGGTACTTAGCTATTGCTAGCGCATTTTCTTGGTGCTGCCTTAAGCGCACATTTAAAGTACGTAGACCACGAAGCGTTAAATAACTATCAAAAGGGGCGCCCGTAATACCAATATTATTTGCCCACCAAGCAAGCTCATCACCAAGCGCTTGTGTTGCAGCAATAACAGCGCCGCCCACTACATCTGAGTGCCCGTTAATGTATTTAGTAGTTGAATGCACCACAATATCTACACCAAACTTAATAGGGTTTTGTAAGGCAGGAGACAAAAACGTGTTATCTGCGGCAACCAATGCACCGCATTGCTTAGCAACATCGGTAACCGCTTTAATATCGGTTAAACGAAGTACTGGGTTACTTGGAGTCTCTATCCAAATAAGCTTAGGTTTAATTGCTAAAATTTGTTGAAGGCTTTCTTCTTTTGTTAAATCTAATACTTCAAGCTTCAATAGTCCGCGTTTTTGTAACGATGTAAATAAACGATAGCTACCACCATAACAATCATGTGGAATTACTAACGTGTCGTCACTGTTAAGTAGCTGAGTAGCTAAATGCACGGCTGCCATACCAGTGGCCGTAATTATGCCGCGAGCGCCGCCTTCAAGCTTAGCAAGCGTCTCTGCTAAAATATCACGATTAGGGTTACCACTGCGCCCATAATCATACTCACGCTTGGTATCAAAGTCGGCAAACGAATAAGTCGTTGATAAATAAATTGGCGGCACCACTGCACCATGATGTTTATCAGCATCAACGCCGTTACGTACAGCAATGGTCGCTTTGTTTTTTTCGCTCATATTCGTCACCTGATTAATTTGGATGTTTAGACGTCTAAAAGAGTAAGTTATCCATTTTAATAAGTCAAAGGATTTTAAAGCTCTAGATGGCTAAAGTTAGGAAAGGCGTTTGCTAGTATCACATTTTAACTCACAAAAGTGAGCTTATTTTTACATCCCAAATAGGCTTATTAAGATAGATCGGTATCTATTATTTGACTATCTTTTTTAAATCGATAGAATTTCACGCATATTTACACGCTTTTTATACCGTGTGAGAAATTAATAATCTGAGGCAACGATACATCTTATGGCTAAATGGAATGGTGAGTATATTCACCCATACGCAGAACACGGGAAAAAATCAGAGCAAGTTAAAAAGATCACCGTTTCGATCCCGCTAAATGTATTAAAAGTTTTAACGGATGAGCGTACGCGTCGTCAAATCAACAACCTTCGCCATGCAACAAATAGTGAATTGCTATGTGAGGCGTTTTTGCATGCCTTTACTGGTCAACCTTTACCAAATGACGATGACCTACGTAAAGACAACGCAGAAAAAGTACCTGAAGAAGTTAAAAAGATAATGCAAGAAATGGGTTTAGAAGTGCCTATTTTAAACGAAGAATAAATCGTTACCTTTTTAATCAAAAAACCTCAGCATTGCTGAGGTTTTTTTGTTTAAGCGTTATATATTACGCCATATAATTTTCAGGCAAGTCAATTTGCGCAACACCCGACTCTACCGCAGCAAGTGCTACAGCTTTAGCTATACGCGGTAGTAAACGCGGATCCATTGGTTTTGGAATAATGTACTGCGCACCAAACTCTAGCTTATCTACGCCTGCGGCTTTTAAAACTTCTGCAGGTACAGGCTCTTTGGCAATACTACGAATAGCCTCAACTGCAGCAATTTTCATTTCATCGTTAATCGCGCTTGCACGTACATCAAGCGCACCACGGAAAATAAACGGAAAACATAAAACATTATTTACTTGGTTAGGGTAATCAGATCGCCCTGTTGCCATAATTAAATCATTGCGTGCACCGTGCGCAAGTGCAGGATCGATCTCTGGATCTGGGTTTGAACAGGCAAACACGACCGGTTTTTCTGCCATTAGTTTTAAATCTTCGGCAGCTAACAAGTTAGGACCCGAAACACCAACAAACACATCAGCATCTGCAATTACATCTTGCAATGTGCGTTTATCGGTATTGTTAGCAAAAAGCTGTTTATATTCATTTAAATCATCGCGACGAGTATGAATAACACCTTTGCGGTCAAGCATATAAATGTGTTCACGCAGTGCACCACACTTAATTAACAGTTCCATACACGCAACTGCAGCAGCGCCTGCACCTAAACATACAATTATTGCATCTTCAATTGATTTACCTTGTACTTCTAGCGCATTTAACATGCCGGCAGCCGTAACAATGGCGGTGCCGTGTTGATCATCATGAAAAACAGGAATGCTACAACGCTCTATTAATGCTTTTTCAATTTCAAAACACTCTGGTGCTTTAATATCTTCAAGGTTAATACCACCGAATGTGTCAGCAATATTGGCAACCGTGTTAATAAAGTCTTCTGTTGTTTTGTGCTTTACTTCAATATCAATAGAATCAAGCCCTGCAAAACGCTTAAACAATAACGCCTTGCCTTCCATTACTGGTTTAGACGCTAAAGGACCTAAATTACCCAAGCCCAAAATTGCAGTACCATTAGTGATAACCGCAACCATGTTACCTTTACCGGTATATTTATATGCATTTGCAGGATCTGCGGCAATTTCACGTACAGGTTCAGCGACACCTGGGCTATAAGCTAGGGCTAAGTCTTGAACTGTTTCAGCTGGTTTTGTTAGCTCAATGCTAATTTTACCAGGTACGGGATGTGAGTGATAATGTAGTGCTTGTTCACGAAAGTCAGACATAACGCGATGGTATCCTGCAATTTAAGTTAAAGTGAGAGGTGGAGTCTTGGGGTACGATACCCTTATTATTTTTAAATTCCAAGCAATATCAGGTCTATCCTGTTATATGCTATATCCTTTAATTTTAAGAGGTTTTTCAGTAACTTTGCAGGATTATATAAACATTTAATAAATAAAAATTCACCAAAAAAGTAAGTTTTGAGGTGCGTTTATGTCTACTACAATATTAAAAAAATGTATGTTTAACGCATCATCATAAACTTAAAATAACAGCCTACGACTCTACTTTAAAAACAGATAAGCCCACGTTAGCTACTTTTATCAACCTAGTTAAAATTTGTACTATTTAAAATATAGAGAATATCTATCAATTTGTCTGTAAAGGTTTATGCATACTCAGAATAAGATTAGGAAATAGTTATGCAAGGTGTGATGTAGCTCGAGCAAGCTAAATAAGATAAGAAGTAATAAATTTTAGACACAAAAAAAGCACCCTAAGGTGCTTTTTTTAACTAAACAGCAATGATTACTTCTTGCTGCTAAGTGCACCGAAGCGCTTGTTGAAGCGATCAACACGGCCGCCAGTGTCTAAAATCTTTTGCTTACCAGTGTAAAACGGGTGACACGCAGAACATACGTCTAAGTGAATGTCTTTACAAAGAGTTGAGCTAGTTTCGAATTTGTTTCCGCATGAACATGTTGCAGAAATTACTTCGTACTTAGGGTGAATACCTTCTTTCATAGGAACCTCTAGTTAAGGCCGCATCGCTCTCCAAACCCGAAGTCTGGCACCATACGTCGTTAAAACAAATTTGTTGGTGGCGGATTTTATCCAACAACCTTCCCCTGCACAAGTATTTATTTATCTTTTCGCTAAAAAAGTGAACAATCTCTTTCTCAAGTACTATTGCTAGTAGGTTTTTAGCGGTATTTTTAGTACATTACAGCATTAATTTTACGGGTTGAGTTGTTATGAGTTTTGTTGAAGTTGCTATTAAAGTCCCGCTTCCACGCACCTTTGATTATAAAATAGAAGAGCAGCTCAGTGGCTTATCAACCCCAATACTACCGGGCATGCGGGTTTTAGTACCTTTTGGTAATCAAAAAAAAGTAGCTGTTGTTCTGGGCATTAAAAACAGTACCGACGTCCCTTTAAATAAAATTAAGAATATTATAGAGGTAATAGACGATACCCCTATTTTAAGTGCCCAACATTTAGAACTCCTTAGCTTTACTGCCCGCTATTATTGCTATCCCTTAGGCGAAACTATTCACATAGCGCTACCGAGTGCACTTCGCCAAGGTGAATCGCCAGATAAAACCAGTATTAACATGGTTGCTCTGACAGAAAAAGGCGCAAAAGTACCGTCATTAAAAGCCAAAACACAACTCAATTTATTAAAGCAGTTATCGCAATCGGGGAAATCATCGTTAACCGAATTAAAAGCTCTTGGCTTTAGTAAAAAAACAATAGATAGCCTAATAGATAAAGAACTCATTACGCAAACTATTGAACACGATAACCAATGGCAAAGCGTTGCACCAACTGTCGGTAGTAAACCTGTACTTAATAAAGAACAAGCGGTTGCCTGTACAGCAATAAATCAAAGTAATGGATTTAGCAGCTTTTTATTAGAAGGCGTAACTGGCAGTGGTAAAACAGAAGTGTATTTACAGTGCCTAGAAGAAGTACTCAAACGTGGCGAGCAAGCATTAGTATTAGTGCCAGAAATAGGCTTAACGCCACAAACTGTAAACCGTTTTCGTCGCCGCTTTCCTGATACACCCATTATGCTTTGGCATTCAGCCCTTACCGACAACGAGCGATTGCAAACATGGCGTTTTTGCGAAAAAGGCAGTTGTGCAATAGTTATAGGCACACGTTCGAGTATTTTTCTGCCATTTTTAAAACTCGGTATGATAGTTGTCGATGAAGAGCACGATTCATCATTTAAGCAACAAGATACCCTTCGTTACCATGCTCGTGATTTGGCCGCATACAGAGCTTTTCAGCATAAAATACCACTTATATTAGGCAGTGCTACACCCGCACTTGAAACACTTCACAAAGCAATTAATAACAAATATCAGCTACTAAGTTTAACCGAGCGCGCGCAAACTGCGACAGATAACCAATTTAAGTTACTCGATATGAAAGGTCAGCCCGACCAAGCAGGTATTGCACATGCAAGCCTTGCCACTATGCGCCAACACTTAAACCGCGGTAAACAGGTTATGGTGTTTTTAAATCGTCGAGGTTTCTCACCCACTCTTATTTGCCATGAATGTGGCTGGCTAAGTGAATGTAAACGCTGCAGTACCAGCGCCACATTTCATAAAGCGATTGGGCAAATGATTTGTCACCACTGTGGCGATCAATACCCTGTTCCTCACCAATGTCCTGATTGTGGAAGTACGCAAATATTTCCAAATGGCAAAGGTACAGAGCAAATTGAAGAGTTTTTATCGACCGAGTTTCCAGATACACCCGTTACTCGCATAGACCGCGATTCAACTCGCCGTAAAGGCAGCCTTGAAAAAGCACTAGATGAAATAAACCTAGGCGGTGCACGCATTTTAGTAGGCACACAAATGCTTGCCAAAGGCCATCACTTTGCAGATGTAAGCCTTGTTATAATTTTAGACGTAGATAGCGGTTTATACTCATGCGACTTTAGGGCGACAGAGCATTTAGCACAGTTAGTTACTCAGGTCGCGGGGCGAGCTGGGCGTTCAGGGGAACCTGGCCAAGTATTATTACAAACACACTTTCCAGAACACCCACTTTTACAAGACTTAGTTAATAATGGTTACCAAGACTTTGCTCGCTTTGCACTGAGTGAACGCGATGATGCAGACTTACCACCCATTACAAATATGGCTATTGTCCGTGCACAAGGACACAGCATTAAGCTAGTCGTCGATTTTTTGACGGATTTGGTTCCTGTGAATGGGGTATCTGGTATACAATTGCTCGGTCCGATCCCTGCTCCACTTGAAAAAGTCGCAGGTATGTATCGTTTTCAATTACATATTCAAGCGCAAGATCGCCGCATATTACATCAGTACCTTGCGCAAATGGTTGATTATTTAAGCTCAAGTAAACTTGCACAAAAAGTACGCTGGAGCTTAGACGTAGACCCTATAGACATGATTTAGGTTAAGGCCAAAATAACACCATGGCACAGCACGATTATATTAACAAAAAGCCTGCAGGCAGAAACAGTAAAAAAAACGCACCCGCTAAAAAACCATTTCCTATTCTTTTAGCTGTCATAGCCATCTTACTCGTCGGTGGTTTTGCTTATACATTATGGTTTATTAAAAGTAATGCAGATCCAAAACTTGTCGAAAAACAAGCAAACCCCACTGCGCCCGCAAAAGTAGAAGTGGTTATTCCACGCACACCAGAGTTTATTAAAGAAATTAGAAACCACGAGATTCAAGTTGAAGTGAAAGAACTTGAGCAAAAAGGTCCTTACGTTATGCAGTGTGGTTCGTTTAAAACCCACGCACAAGCGGAATCGCTAAAAGCTAAAATAGCATTTGCAGGCCTCATTTCTGAAATAAAACAGGCTGAAGGCAGCAATGGTACTTGGTATAAAGTGCGCTTAGGCCCTTATAAAACCAAACGCCAAGCCGAAAGTGATAAAAACAAACTTAAACGTGTAAAAATAGTCGGCTGCGGAATTTGGGGCTGGACTTGAAAATAAACCATTCACCCATATAACCTCTTCATAATCGTTTTTTACGAGTTGCCTCTGCAGCTCGATGATGAGGAATAACATGACTACTATCGTAAGTGTACGCCGTGGCGACAAGGTTGTAATTGGCGGCGATGGCCAAGTGTCTCTTGGTAATACCGTAATGAAGGGCAACGCCCGTAAAGTTCGACGTCTTTATAATGGCAAAGTAATCGCTGGTTTTGCCGGCGGTACTGCTGATGCCTTCACTCTTTTCGAACGCTTCGAAAGCAAATTAGAAATGCACCAAGGAAACCTGACTAAAGCCGCAGTAGAAATGGCTAAAGATTGGCGCAGCGACCGTGCACTTCGAAAACTCGAAGCTCTGCTCGCTGTAGCAGACGAAACAGCCTCTTTAATTATTACCGGTAATGGCGATGTGGTTCAACCTGAAAACGACCTAATTGCAATTGGCAGTGGTGGTAACTTTGCACAATCAGCTGCAACCGCCCTTTTAGAAAATACAGATTTAAGCGCTCGTGAAATAGTAGAGAAAAGCTTAACTATTGCAGGCAACATCTGCGTATTTACTAATAACTTCCAAACAATCGAAGAATTATAATAGGAACTATCATGTCTGATATGACCCCAAGAGAAATTGTTCACGAGCTAGATCAGCACATTATAGGTCAGGCTAAAGCAAAAAAAGCAGTGGCTATCGCACTTCGTAACCGCTGGCGCCGCATGCAACTCAAGGAAGATTTACGCAGCGAAGTAACACCAAAAAACATTTTAATGATTGGTCCAACCGGTGTAGGTAAAACAGAAATTGCCCGCCGATTAGCAAAACTTGCTAACGCCCCCTTTATTAAAGTAGAAGCGACTAAGTTCACTGAAGTTGGCTATGTTGGTAAAGAAGTTGAGACTATCATCCGCGATTTAGTCGATGTATCAATTAAAATGACTCGCGAACAGCAGACTAAGAAATTTAAACATCGCGCCGAAGAAGCTGCAGAAGAGCGCATTTTAGATGCCCTTTTACCACCAGCGAAAGATCAATACGGCGAAACGCAGCGTGATGATAACTCATCAACTCGCCAAGCGTTCCGTAAAAAGCTACGTGAAGGTCAGTTAGATGATAAAGAAATTGAAATCGATTTAGCACAAGCACAACCAAACGTAGAAATTATGGCGCCTCCTGGTATGGAAGATATGACCAACCAGCTACAAAGCATGTTTCAAAACATGGGCGGCGATAAGCGCACTAAGCGTAAACTAAAAATCAAAGAAGCCTTCAAACTATTAACGGAAGAAGAAGCCGCTAAATTAGTAAATCCTGAAGAGCTAAAAGAGCAAGCTATTTTTGCAGTAGAGCAAAACGGTATTGTGTTTATTGATGAAATAGACAAAATTTGTAAGCGCGGCGATTCGTCAGGCCCAGATGTGAGCCGAGAAGGTGTTCAGCGCGACTTACTACCGCTAATTGAAGGTTCAACTGTAAATACTAAGCACGGAATGGTTAAAACTGACCATATGCTGTTTATTGCCTCTGGTGCGTTTCAGATGGCGAAGCCATCAGATATGATCCCAGAGCTACAGGGCCGCTTACCGATTCGAGTAGAACTTGAAGCACTTACTGCAGATGACTTTAAACGCATCCTTACAGAGCCTCATGCATCGCTTACCGAGCAACAACGAGAGCTCCTTAAAACTGAGCAGGTATCGATTGAGTTTAGCGACGATGCAATTGAGCGTATTGCCAAAGCAGCTTGGCAAGTTAACGAGAAAACCGAAAACATCGGTGCTCGTCGCTTGCATACTGTAATGGAAAGATTGATGGAAGAAATTTCATACGATGCTTCTGAAAAAGCAGGCTCGTCATTAGTAATCGACGCCGCTTATGTTGAAAAACACTTAGGTGCACTTGTTGAAGATGAAGACTTAAGCCGCTTTATTCTATAAAACGAATATAAACGTTATACTAAAAGCCTCCAGATTGGGGGCTTTTTAATGGGATATATTAAATGAAACACGTAACAAAAGTGCATTACCACAGTGTAAGTAAAAATCTAGATGTTTACTTTGATGATGACAGTAAAGCTGTATTTAGCTGTGAGTTTTTACGTGTACACTCCCCTTCAGCTGAAGTGCAGGGCCATGGCTCTGGCCCAATGAAGCTAGTACTTAATAAGCAAGCTGTAGGAATAAAAAGTATTGTACCTGTTGGGCATTACGCACTTCGTTTAGATTTTGACGATGGCCATAACAGCGGACTATTTAGCTGGCGCTACTTTGAAAAACTACAACAGCAACAAGATACATTGTGGAGTGAATATTTAGCGCGGGTAACTGAACACGAAAAAAGTAAAGATAGCGTGCCTATAAAATTTGTTCCTTAAACTTTATAGGCCCGTTCTATTAAGCGTTATTAAACCTTAAATTTATCAATTGCAGTGAACAGAACGCGAGCCTGCTCAGAGACTTCTTCACTTGTTTGCGCATTGTTAGCAGCATGTTCAGTTGCGTCTTGTGCAATATCGCGAATCCTTACTACATTTTTATTAACCTCTGATGCCACTTGGCTTTGCTCATCAATAGCAACTGCTATTTGAGAGCTCATTTCCATTATTGTTTGTACATCCTCAGTAATTGCGCCTAATAGCTCACCTGCTTTAATTGCTTGTGAGGCACTTTCATCACCTTGAGAGCGACATTTGTGCATAATACTCACCACTTCTTGAGTACGCTGCTGTAAGGTACTTATAATACCTTCAATCTCACTTGTAGACTCTTGAGTACGCTTTGCTAATGAACGAACCTCATCTGCAACAACAGCAAAACCACGACCATACTCACCAGCACGGGCCGCTTCTATTGCCGCATTAAGTGCAAGTAAATTTGTTTGATCTGCAATCCCTCGAATTACATCAAGCACTGAACCAATTGTTTCACCATCTTTTTCAAGTTGCGACACTACATTTGATGCATTCCCCAGCGAATCAGATAGGGCCCTAATGTGCTTAACGGTAGAATCTACTTCACAACGCCCTTGTTGGGCACTTAAATTTGTTGATTCTGCTTTTTTCGCAGCCGCTTCAGTATTATGTGAAATATCCTGAATCGTCGCCTGCATTTCGGTGGCTGCCGTTGCAACCATGTCGGCTTCGTGTAGTTGCTCTTGCATACCAGAGCTTGTTGCCGCGGTACTTTCTGATAAATGCTCTGTTGCTACATTAAGCGTGTTTAAAGCACCATTAACTTCGTTAATTAAGTTCTTAAAATCGCCTATCAAGCTATTAAAGTCGACCGTCATGGTGGTAATTTCGTCTTTACCAGTTTGCTCTATCATCATGCTCAAATCATTATTACGACGAATATCGTTAATGGTGTGATAAACCCGCTCAATAGGTACGATAATGGAGTGGCTTGTAAAATAAACGAGTGCTAATACAATCACACCTGCAATCACAAATACCAAAATAGCTAAAAATTGAGCCTGCTCTACACTTTGCTCTACTTGTAACTTAGTGTCTTTAACGATTTTAGAAACAATGGCGTCGCTTTTATCTACACTGTCACGCATTACTCCAAGTGCGCCTGACTCAAGATCTAGCCCTAGCTTAGTTTGCGCCTGCACAAGTGTTTGAAATTCGCTTTGGTATATATCAATCAAAGGATTAATTTGTGCTTTATAGTCGCTTGGCAGCTGTGCTGCAGCTATCTGCTGCTTAAATGTATTAATTCCCTCATTAAAACGCCCTAGGTACTTAATATCAAATCTCAGCATAAAATCTTTTTCTGAGCGTCTTAGTTGCAGCATTGACGACAGCAGTTGGTAATTTTGCTGCTCTTTTAATAGTTGCTCAACTTCATGAACCGAGTTTCTAAGCTTGCCATATAACCCGTCGGTCGGGGTTAAACCAATCTCTTTTTGAAGCTTAACAACAGTATCAAAATCATTATTATAGCTATTTATTAGTTGCTCAAAGCGCTGGACCTGCTCCTGTGCAATACCTTGGTTAGCCATTAACTGTTGTAACTTTTTTACTTTATCACTTAACTGCTCAAAATCCATTTCAAATGCAGTTAACGCGTCTTCTTGTTTATAAAACAAAAAGTTTTTTTCATGTTTACGCAATGCTAATGCATGTACGTTGAGCTCTTCTGCTAATTGAATAGTCTTGTTTAAGCTCAAGGTTGTACGTGATTCAAAAATAATCACGCATAAAAGGACCACCATTGCTAAACCAACAACGACTGCGTTTAATTGTAAACGTCGTTTGATTGTTAAGTTTTGTAAAAAATTCATCGCTAACGCCTTTTTTAAATATGCATTTTTATTATAGCTAATAGATCAAAAGCGACTAATTAATTTAACTTTTTATTATTGGTAATTCTAAACAGTTTAAATGTGATGGCTATAAGGCGACTCTATCCCACAAACCTTTATGTAACGATTGTGTGTTATTCCATTGTTGTTTAACCAACCAATCAATTAAAGGCGCGGGATCGCTGGGGTAATTTATTTGCTTGTTTTGCGGCGCGCTATTCCAATCATCAAGGGCTTGTGGGTTTAAATAGTTCATAACATGCGCCATGCCCATGGCAAATAAAGTTTGTGCATTTGCTGCTTGCTCAAACTGACCATCTAAAGGCTTTAATAGTAACTTTTTCCCTAACTTAAGCGCTTCACTGGCAAGCTCAAATCCCGCATTACCAATAACGCCACTTGTGTTTGCTAAGTCGTTTAAAAAGCCAGAACGTGAAGGGGCTCGTAAATGTATATGTCCAAAAGATTGATTGCTGGCATTTGGGTGATAGCAATAAAATTCTTTTTCGGGAAAGTCTTTTAAATAATCAACAACGCTATCTAAGTTTTCGAAAGGTAAATATACCAATACCTTGTTCATTACTGCTACAGGGTTGTCGTGATTATGATGAGCAATAAAAGGCGGTATTATATTATTTGCAAATGGTTGCCAGTGCACGCCTAAGTAGGTAGTCGCTGGTGCATAATGCTTGATAAGCGATTTTCTA
Source organism: Pseudoalteromonas sp. NZS100 (assembly GCF_015864815.1). Classification (NCBI taxonomy): domain Bacteria; kingdom Pseudomonadati; phylum Pseudomonadota; class Gammaproteobacteria; order Alteromonadales; family Pseudoalteromonadaceae; genus Pseudoalteromonas; species Pseudoalteromonas sp. NZS100. The sequence goes on along the minus strand of NZ_JADYWM010000021.1, from coordinate 39,150 downwards.
AGTACGCCACGACCAAACATAGGTACGTTATCTGACAAAAATGCTGCTTGGTGACTAATGCCAATAACGGGTATACCTGCCCGTTTTGCAGCCCATGCTGTAACAGGCTCAAAGTCGTTAAGTACAAAATCGTACTGTTTTATCTCAAGCGATTTTATATCACTCACCAACTTACAAATTCGCATGTTTTTAAGTGTTTTTAAATTTTTAACTTGCCCATTTTCAGTGCTAAACGATAAACCACGATACGCTTTATAATCTGAGAATTCGTGCATATCAAAGTAATCTTTATTTGCGCGCCCTGAAAACACATAATCAACATCAATACCGAGCTTATTAAAGCAGCTTGCCATAACCCGAGCGCGGGTTATATGACCATTACCGGTACCTTGTACTCCATATAATATTTTCATGCAGGCACCACGAGTGCTAACGCAAATAAACCACAAAAACTACCAATCGTTGCGCCTATTATAATATCAGCAGGAAAGTGCACACCCAATACCACACGAGACATAGCAACGCCGGTAGCCCAACTAAATAGTAGTAATGCATATTCTGGAAAAAAATGGCTTAATATAATTGCCACTAAAAAGGCAGCTGCACTGTGACCCGATGGTAAACTAAATTTATCGCTTGGTACTATATAGGCATTTGTTACTAAGCAGTCGCATGGACGGATCCGAGCAAATCTATTTTTAGCTAGTAGGTAAATAGGTCTTTCTATAGCAAAACCAATTAATATAGTGACAGGCAATAATTGGTGCTGTTCATTATTACTAAGCCACCACACTGCTAAGCATATTAATATATAAAGCCCACCATCACCGCTTTTAGACAAACCAAAGGCCATTGTTTTAAACCACCTCGGTGAATTGCAATTAAACAAAGTTAAAAATAATTGCTCATCTATCTGAGTTACCTTTTTAAGCATATTATTATTCATCACCATCCCTCATTGCATAACATATGAACACCGATTTAGCTTATGTGTTGTAAATAACAATTGAGTGACGCTTTTAATACACTATTATTGCGATTAATGATTTAGCGCTTGTTTTGCCTAAATTTACTGCGATTAAGTCGTTGTTATTGCTTATAAGGAGGGTATACTGAGATATAAATTAATGTACCTTTTGAGGATAAAATAATGGATTACAGCACTTCTGATTTATGCGACCACTTTGCTGACGTGGTTGACGTGCTAGAGCCTATGTTCATCAACTTTGGTGGTCGACACAGCTTTGGTGGCCGCATTAAAACGGTTAAATGTTTTGAAAATAATGAACTCATCCGCGAATTACTTTCTCAAGATGGTACAGACCTAGTACTTCTTATTGATGGTGGCGGCTCAACTCGTCGCGCACTAATCGACATTGAACTGGCTGAGCTAGCACTTGAAAACAACTGGAATGGTATTGTTGTTTACGGCGCAGTACGCCACGTTGATGAGCTTGAAGAGCTTGATTTAGGCATTCAAGCAATTGCTTCAATCCCTGTTGCAGCCGACAGCGAAGGTGCTGGTGAAGATGCTATAGGCGTTAACTTTGCTGGGGTATCATTTTTTGATGACGACTTTATTTATGCTGATAGCACAGGCATTGTTTTATCTGCAGAAGAATTAGAGTTGGAAGTTGTAGAAGTATAACGTGACCTCCCATTTAAAAGTATATGATGAAAGCGCGGTTAGAACACTTTGCTCTACCCGCGCAAATGAGAAAAAGGCATGGCAATCAATGGCCTTGCTCGACACCCAAGTAAACCTGCAACAAGCACTTGTTGACGCTGCTCAATTTGGTATCCGCTATGTACTTCTGGGTATTTGCGAAGATATCGGCCCAAAAGCAAACTTAGGAAATGGCGGTGCAAACGAAGCATGGCCGGCTTTTTTAAAACGCTTTTTAAACCAACCTCACAATCAATTTATTGCCACTCAAAAAGTGCTTTTATTGGGTGAAGTTAATACTGATGATTTAATGGCGCAAAGCAACCAGCTTAATAATCAGCAAGGCCAGCAGTTAACTCAATTACGAGATTTATGCCAACAGCTTGATGAACGCGTAGAGTCGGTATTGAGCCTTATTTTTAAAGCGGGGCTTGAGCCAATCGTTATTGGCGGAGGTCATAACAATTGCTTGGGAATTATCCGTGCCCTGAGTAAGTCAAAAAATACACCTATTAATGCTATCAACTTTGACCCTCATGCCGACTTTAGAGAATGTGAAGGTCGCCATAGCGGCAATGGCTTTCGCTACGCTTATAACGAGCAACATCTAAGTAATTACCACGTTATTGGCTTACATGAGATAAAAAACAATCAAGCAATTATAGATGCAATGAGTGAAGCTAACTTTACGTTTGATAGCTATCAATCAATACAAGTTAAGCGAAAAATTACACTCACGCAGGCAATTGAAAACGCATTAAGTAATTTTAACGATTTACCACTGGGTATTGAAGTTGATTTAGATAGTATTACTTACATGCCGGTTAGTGCGTACACATGTTGCGGATTTAGTGTGAATGACACTGAGCACTTTGTGCATTTAGCAGCAAACCATCGCGACTCTAAGTACTTACATTTATGTGAAGCAGCGCCTAGCCAGCACCCTAACGGAGTTGAGGCCGGTGCTGCCCATGTAGGACAAGTGATCAGTGCACTTGTGAATAGCTATCTACAAGCCAAAGAAAACACTTAGCGCTGTTGAACTAATCGCCACTCTTTTAGCCAGCTCATTAAACCAATACTACTTAGCGGGTGACCAAAGTAATAACCTTGGGCAGCATAACCTTTTAAGCTTTTTACAAACTTAAGTTGCTCAAGTGTTTCTACCCCTTCAAAAATCACTTTTGTTTTTTGTTGGTTATGCATTTCAACCATTCCGCTAACTAAACTGCGTATATTGTTTTGATTACTAAAGTCAGCAGTGAGTGAAGGTGAAACCTTAATATACTCTACCGCTAAGCTTGGTAACTTAGAAAGCAGTACCGGGTTATCACCAAGTCCATCAACACATACTTTTAAGCCTATGTTATTAAGCCTTGCGATCATGCCTCTGCCTTTATCATCTAGTCCCGCAAAAATATGCAAAGGGCATTCAACAATTAAATCGCCAGCTTCCAAGTGATGCTCACTTAAAACAACATCAACAAATTCAATAAACTCTTCGTTAAGCATTTCAGGACCAAATACGTTAATGCTAAGCGGTATAGAAATACCTTCTATTCTAAGCGCCATTGCAAGCTCAGCAGCTCTCTCTATTACAAATTTAGCGAGTGGATAACCAAGCCCTGCAATTCTAATGTCGTCGATAAACCTGTTAGCGGATAAAATCCCTTGCTTAGGGTGCTGCCAACGCAGTAGTAATTCTAAAAACTCAATTTGACCGTTTTCGTTACAAATAATAGGCTGAAAATAAAGCTCTAACTCGCTCGAAAAATCAATATTTGCTAATTCCTTTAGTCGCGCTTGTTGCTCTCGCAATTCAATCATCATTTGTTGATGATAAGGCACAACCTTGCGATCTGGGTGGCTATCGAGTGCCAGATATGCGTACGATATTAAATTATCAAAGTTGTTATCTTGCTCATTACAATCAACATAACTCGCTCTCGCTTTTACTTCTACAGTGCAGTTAGCAACATTAAATGGCTTAAGCGTTGCACCCAGTATTTGGTCAATAACTAATTCATGTAAGTGTTTTTGATTCGCGAAACTACAAATAAATGCAAAGTTAAGACCCCCTAAGTGGGCTAGCTTTTCTTGTCCAGTTAAAGTCACTATTTCGTCACTTGAAAGTAGCTCTTTTATTCGATTAGCCGATTGCGCTAACAGTATATCGCCAAAGTCGCGTCCAATATGCTGGTTAACTTGCTCAAAGCCTTCAAGGCGAATAACGATTAACGCTGCGCTTATTTGTTTGTTGTCGCACCATGCATAGTAACCTTGGCGTAACTGTTTTCTATCTGCAAAAACTGAAAGCGGAGACTCTTCAACAAATGTATCACCTTCAGGTTCTGGCTCTATAACGACTTCTATTTCAGCGCTTTCATCATTTAAAAAACCTACAATAGCTAATAATAATATTGCTAACACAACCCAAAATAGCGGAACTTCCAATAATAAATGAGCTGAAAATAGAACAACAAATAAAAGACCAGCCATTGAGCTGGTAATTATCATGCTCCAATTATTTCGCTCAAATGCTTGCCATAAGTGAAAACAAAATCCAAAGGCTAGTAAAATAGCAAGCCAAGCCGCACCGCTGCTTAAGATAGCTAAACCAACAGCAGCTGTGCATAAATAACTAAATTTAATACTGGTATTTTTAACAGCAAATAAAGTGGCGATCATCGCCATTAATAGTGCACCACTAAAAAATATTGGGAAATTACTGTCGGTTAGTATGTTCAAATTAACGGCATCCGTATTCGCTAAGAAAGTTTAAACCAAGTTATATGTGAGCAAAAATAATACAAACTAATTAATTCTACCCAAAATCCATAAATTTAACAGTTTATTTACGCCAAATTGGTAACTTAATTGTGATGGATGACTTATTTGCCAATGCGCAATATCAGCTCTTGCGCCAACCTTTAAAATACCACGGTCGTCTAACCCTAGTGCTTTAGCTGCATTTCGAGTAACACCAGCTAATGCTTGCTCAGGTGTTAATCTAAACAATGTGCATGCCATGTTCATCATCAAGTGCACTGAGCACAGCGGTGAAGTACCAGGATTAAAGTCACTCGCAATAGCTATCGGTACTTTATATTGATTAAGTAATTCAATAGGTGGGAATTTAGTTTCTCTTAAAAAATAAAATGCACCTGGCAATAACACCGCTACCGTCCCAGCGTCTGCCATGGCTTTTACACCCTCTTCATCTAGATGCTCTATATGATCCGCCGAAAGGCCATTAAACTGCGCCACCAGCTGAGAACCCTGTTGATTAGATAGCTGCTCAGCATGGCATTTTACTGGGAGGTTGTGCTTTTTAGCCGCCTGGAAAACACGTTTGGTTTGCGAATAACTAAACCCTACATTTTCACAAAATACATCGACTGCATCAGCAAGATTATTAGCCACTACCTGATCAAGCATGTCAGTACACACTAAATCAATATATTCATCAGCACGGCCTTTGTATTCAGGCGGTAGAGCATGCGCCCCTAAAAAAGTAGTTTTAATATCAATAGGGTGATGTTGACCTAATAAACGAGCGACTTCTAATATTTTTATCTCGTTTTCAGTATCTAGCCCATAACCAGACTTTATTTCAACGGTGGTTACACCTTCTTTTAACAACGTATTTAAGCGATCTTTTGCATCTACAAACAATTGTTCACGGTCGGCTGCTCTTGTGGCTTTAACCGTACTTGCTATGCCACCGCCTTGTGCTGCGATTTGCTCATAACTTACACCCTGCAAGCGCTGTTCAAACTCTTGCGATCTTGAACCTGCAAATACTAAGTGAGTATGGCAATCTATTAGGCCCGGCGTTAACCATTGCCCTTTTACACTCAATGTCGGCGTTGCAAACACATCAAAACTAGGCAATGTTGATTGCTCTCCAATCCACGCAATTTTACCATTTTTAATGGCTATAGCAGCATTTTCAATTGCGCCATAAGGGGCATTTATATTGCTATCCATAGTGGCAATATTGGCATCAGTTAAAAGTAAGTCGATTTCTTCTAACTCATAATTTTGTGTTGTGCTTTGCATTTTACAGCCCTTTTTACGCCCAGAGTGATGAAAATATAGTCTAACAACCCGTCTTGTATATACAAGGTAATTGTGTCATCTTATTTATATAGTTTATTTTTAATGTAACCATAAATTTAATGACGACACCTAAATTTGCGCAAATAAAACAATTCATTGTTGATAAAATTCGCAGCGGTACGTGGCAAGAAAACCAACGTGTTCCCTCTGAAAACGAACTAAGTAGTCAATTTAGTGTAAGCAGGATGACGGCCCGCAGAGCACTAAGTGAATTAACCGAGGCAGGCATTTTAACCCGCAGCCAAGGGTTAGGTACATTTGTAGCTACATTTAAATCGCAGTCATCATTACTTGAAATAAAAAATATTGCTGATGAAGTAAAAGAGCGTAACGGCAACTACACCTGTAGCGTACTCATACTCGAATCAATAAATGCAGTCGCACCTATTGCCATTGCACTTGGTGTTGAGGTTGACAGTGTTGTATATCGAAGTGTACTTGTGCATAACGAAAACGACAGCCCTTTGCAGCTAGAAGAGCGTTTTGTAAACCCTGCCCTTGCGACTGGCTACTTACAACAAGACTTTAGCATGCTTACACCACATGAATATCTATCTAGTGTTGCCCCACTTACCCAAGCAAGGCATACAGTAGAGGCCATTATGCCAAACAGCGAAATGTGCCAATGGTTAAACTTATATAATGAAGAGCCATGCTTACAAGTGATCCGACGCACCTGGTCTGTTAAAGGCATTGTGAGCTTTGCGCGCCTTGTATCACCAGGCAGTAAATATCGTTTAGGTGGCCACTTAACATTTAAAAAATAACAAACAATAGCGCTTACTGCGCTTTTTTTATAACAAATCACCTTGTATATACAACAGGAGCAAAACATGAACAACCGACTCGACACAAGTCGCGTAATACGTGCACCTCTCGGCGATAAAATAAGTGCTAAAAGCTGGCAAACAGAAGCTGCTAAGCGCATGCTAATGAATAACTTAGACCCTGACGTTGCAGAGCATCCTCATGCACTTGTTGTATATGGTGGTATTGGCCGAGCAGCTCGTGATTGGCCAAGTTATGACAAAATTATAGAAACCCTCGATAGGCTCGAAAGCGACGAAACCCTGCTTGTACAATCAGGAAAACCCGTTGGTGTATTTAAAACCCACAGTAATGCTCCTCGCGTGCTTATTGCTAACTCAAATCTTGTTCCACACTGGGCAAATTGGGAGCACTTTAACGAGCTCGATAAAAAAGGCTTGATGATGTACGGGCAAATGACGGCGGGTTCTTGGATTTATATTGGCTCGCAAGGCATAGTACAAGGAACTTACGAGACCTTTGTAGCTATGGCAAAGCAACATTTTGCAGGTAGCGCTAGTGGTAAATGGGTATTAACAGGTGGTCTTGGTGGTATGGGCGGTGCGCAACCACTTGCAGCTACAATGGCTGGGTTTAGTGCACTGGTTGTTGAATGTGATGAAAGCCGTATCGATTTTCGTATAAAAACAGGCTACGTTGATGTAAAAGCAACAAGTCTTGAACACGCACTGCAATTAGTAACCAATGCATGTGTAAAAGGTAAAGCCCTCTCAGTGGGTTTGCTTGGTAACGCTGCCGATGTATTTAGTACACTGGTTAAAACAGGCATTACCCCTGATGTAGTCACAGATCAAACATCTGCTCACGATCCATTAAATGGTTACTTACCACAAGGCTGGACAATGGAGTACGCAGCAAAAATGCGTGAGCAAGATCCAAAAGCCGTAGTAAAAGCCGCTAAACAATCAATGGCAGTCCAAGTTAGAGCTATGCTGGCACTACAAAAAGCCGGTGCCGCCACTACTGATTACGGTAATAATATTCGTCAAATGGCGCTTGATGAGGGTGTTACCAACGCGTTTGATTTTCCTGGATTTGTGCCTGCCTATATTCGCCCTTTATTTTGTGAAGGTATTGGACCATTTAGATGGGTAGCATTATCAGGCGACCCTGAAGATATATATAAAACCGACGCTAAAGTAAAAGAGCTTATTCCTGATGATGCACATTTGCATAACTGGCTTGATATGGCGCGGGAACGCATACAATTTCAAGGGCTACCTGCACGTATTTGCTGGGTTGGCCTAAAAGATAGAGCGCGCCTTGCACTGGCCTTTAATGAAATGGTTAAAAATGGCGAACTTAAAGCCCCTATAGTTATTGGTCGCGATCACCTCGATTCTGGTTCAGTTGCCAGCCCTAACCGCGAAACAGAGAGCATGAAAGATGGCTCAGATGCAGTATCAGATTGGCCATTACTTAACGCACTGCTTAATACCGCAAGTGGCGCTACTTGGGTGTCGCTTCATCATGGTGGCGGTGTAGGAATGGGATTTAGTCAGCACTCTGGTGTAGTTATTGTTGCCGATGGTACTGATGAAGCTAAAGAGCGTATTGCTCGCGTACTGTGGAACGACCCTGCAACAGGTGTAATGCGCCATGCTGATGCCGGATACGACATAGCAAAAAACTGCGCTAAAGAACAAAATTTAGACCTACCTATGTTAAACGAGGAATGATCATGTTCGAACTTACTCTCACACCCGGATCACTTGATTTAAACACACTAAGAAAAATTAATAATTCACCGGTAAAGTTAAGCCTTGCAAAGCATGCCGAGTCGCAAATAGCAGCCAGCGCGCAAACCGTTCAAAACGTTATTAATGAACACCGCACTGTATACGGAATTAACACCGGCTTTGGATTATTAGCCAATACCAAAATTGCCGACGACGAACTTGAATTATTACAGCGCTCCATTGTACTTTCACACGCTGCGGGTATTGGCGAATACATGGATGACAGCACAGTAAGGTTAATGATCACCTTAAAAGTAAATTCGCTTTCACGTGGCTATTCGGGTATTCGCCTGCAAGTGATCCAATTTTTTATGCAGCTGCTTAGTAGCGAAGTATATCCATGCGTGCCTAAAAAAGGCTCCGTTGGGGCATCGGGAGATTTAGCTCCTCTTGCGCATATGTGTCTACCTTTATTAGCTGAAGGTCAAATGCGACATAAAGGAGAAATAATTAGCGCAGCACAAGGGTTAAAAATAGCGGGACTTGAACCCCTTACCCTTGCAGCCAAAGAAGGCTTAGCATTATTAAATGGCACACAAGCGTCGACTGCGTTTGCACTACAAGGCCTATTTAGAAGCGAGAACTTATATGCACAAAGCTGCGTTATCGGATCAATAAGCATAGAAGCTGCAATGGGCAGTCGCGCGCCATTTGATGCACGTATTCATGAAATTCGCGGCCAACGTGGTCAAATAGACACCGCTCAAGTATTTAGAGAGCTACTCGATACGCACTCTCAGATTAGTAGCTCCCACGTCAATTGTGAAAAAGTACAAGATCCATACTGCCTTCGCTGCCAACCTCAAGTGCTAGGTGCTTGTCTAACTCAGATACGCCAAGCCGCAGAAGTGTTGCTATGCGAGTCAAACGGTGTAACCGACAATCCGCTAGTTTTTGCCGATGTAGGCGACATAATATCGGGCGGAAACTTTCATGCAGAACCCGTTGCAATGGCCGCCGATAACTTAGCTATCGCAATTGCCGAAATTGGTGCATTAGCAGAAAGGCGAATTGCATTACTTATCGATTCAAACCTATCCAAATTACCGCCATTTTTAGTTGAAAACGGGGGGGTAAATTCAGGATTTATGATTGCCCAAGTTACCGCAGCAGCGCTTGCATCAGAAAACAAATCATTAGCGCATCCGGCTTCGGTCGATAGCTTGCCTACATCTGCAAATCAAGAAGATCATGTTTCTATGGCAACCTTTGCAGCAAGGCGCTTAGATGAAATGGCCAATAATACCCAAGGTGTTTTGGCAATAGAATGGTTAGCATCGGTTCAAGGGCTAGAATTTAGAAAGCCGCTTGAACCATCAAATAAAGTGCAAAGCGCTAAAGCGTTGTTACGCGAGCATGTGAGTTATTATGATAAAGACCGCTACTTTGCTCCCGATATCGAAGCTGCTAACACATTACTAAGTGAAGGTAAGCTATGCGACTTTATAGAGAGCAGTCCCCTGCCTTCAGCATATTAAATACCGTGCTGATAGCTAAACCCTAAGGCTTCAATGGCTGAGCCTAATATTTTGCGCTCAGCCGAATCAGTTCCTGTAAACGTTGGCATTTCACCATCATGTTGCTGACACTTCATCGCGTAGTATTCAGCTTTTGTGGGGTGCGCAGGATTAACAACATTATAAATATTTTGCCCTACTTGCCAGTGCTCTATCACCGCAAAAATAGCATTAATTACATCTTGTTGATGCACCATATTTACCACTTGCTCACTTGATGTATTGAGCTCTTTACCTGCCACAAAACGCCCCGGTTCTCTATTAGGCCCTAGTAAGCCAGCTAAACGAAGTATTTTGCCATCTTGTTCAAGCACTTGCTCTTCAGCTTCGTAAAGCTTTATTTGGCGCTCGTTTGTGCATGAAATATCGCTACTTTCGCTATATACACCAGGCTCTTGATCGTACACCCCGGTTGATGAGCACAATAAAAAGCCCTTTGCGTTTAGCTCCTTTGAAAGCTTAAGCGCTGCGGTGAGTGTTTCAGGATAATTACTTTCACTGTGTCTGCTACGTGGTGGAATAGCACATACCCAATAAGCATCTTGTAAATCAACTTGATGCCTTAATTGTCCATCTTCAAGTGTAAACTGACGCTCAAAGTCAAACTCGTGTATATCTGTTCTATGCGTTCCTTGTACTTGCCAGTCAGCTTTTTGCGCACTTACGCATAAAGCATGTCCTAACCAGCCTGCACCTAATACTACTAATTTATTACTTTTATTTGTCATTTTTGTATAAGCCTTTATTTTAAACGCATAATTAGTTCTTTCTATCTAACTTTATAGAGATTTTAAGTAAGATATGATTAGATATAATTTCATAAATAATAAAAATATGTGTACTCATGCTAAATAATTTATCATTACGGAAGAAAATATTATTATTGATTGGTGGAACAATTACCGTTTTACTAATTATCGCCTCAACATTTTTTGTTAAACACATTGCCAATCTCTCTAGAGAAAACATAGAAAACGAAGCACAAAGTTATCTACAGACCGAGCAACTTTCAATGCAAAGTTACTTCGCGATGTACGGTAAAATGGTATCAACCTTTGTTAATAACCCACATTTAATCAACTTTTTTGAAAATTGGGATACGCGCGATCAAGCACTCGAAAGCGCGCCAGGTTACAACGAAGTAAACCAAGACTTTGTGCGTTTAAGCTCAAATGACGAAAACATTTTATCGGCCTTTTTTGCCTCAGCAACCACCGGTGAATACTTTAAAGAAAACGAGCGTACAAGTCACTACAACGGCCAGCCTTATTACGCCTACAAGCGTGGGTGGTGGCAAGAAGCCATGCAAGTTAACAAGCTTTACGTAGGTCCAATCTCTGTTGATTTAACCACAGGCGTAGCATCCGCAGTAGTACAACAACCTGTTTATAACGCTCAGCGAAAACTCATCGGTATGGGCGGTGTTGATTTACAATTAAACAAAATTAACGACATGGTCGAAAATATTCGCTTTAACGGCCAAGGTTATGGATTTTTACTCGATGGCAATCAAAAAGTAGTTCATTTTTCAAAGGCCACTGGGCATAAACTTTCAATTACAGATGAAGGTGCAAACGGTAAAGAAGGGCTCGATGCGCTTGAGCAACAATTTACAAATACAGCAGGCTTTAAAGAGTTAAATACACAAATGCGAAATAACCTTGAAGGCAGCCAAATGGTTACTTTTAAAGGTGAGCAGTTTTATGTGGTTTACCATCGTTTGCAGCTAGAGCAGCCTTATATAGATTGGTATGTAGGTCTACTTATCCCAACTACTATGATTGAAGAGCCCGTAAATGCCGCAGTAACCGCTACAACAACGGCGGTAATTATTATCTTAATCATTATATTAGCCATGATTTTATGGGCTACCCACATGATTTCAAAACCCATTACAACGCTTACACACATTATGCGTGATATAGCATCGGGCGAAGGCGATCTTACTCAAAAAATTGATATTAATAGTCAAGATGAAGTGGGACAGCTGGCCAACCACATGAACACTTTTATTGATAAGTTGCACGCCATGATGCTTGATACCGCAGCGCAAGCAGAACAACTAAGTAATGCAGCGGCCCAGTTAAGAAGTGTTTCTGAGAAAACAAATTCTGAAATTCAGCAAGAGAAGCAGCAAGTTGATAGCGTGAGCGCAGCGGTAACTGAAATGGCGACTACTGTGCTTGAAATATCACGTAACGCACAACACACAAATAACGCAGCTGAAGAAGTACAAGCAATTACAGCTGAAGGAGCTAGCCGTTCTACACAGGCGCAAACAGTAATGACTGAACTGGCATTACATATTGGCGAAGCATCTAAAGTGGTTGCAGGTCTTGAGCAAGAAAGTAATAACATTGGTGCGTTAGTCGATGTAATTAATTCCATTGCAGATCAAACCAACTTACTTGCACTTAATGCGGCTATAGAGGCTGCTCGTGCCGGTGAACACGGTAGAGGCTTTGCCGTTGTTGCTGATGAAGTACGCTCACTAGCAAGTCGCACACAAGAATCAACAGACGATATTCGAAATATGATTTCGCGCTTGCAGCAAATAGCTCAACAAGCCTCAGTAATGATGCAACAAGGCCAAGATCAAACCGAGGGCTCAGTGCTTCAAACTAAAGAAGTGCTTAGCTCACTTCACAATATTGCGCAGTCGGTTACTAAAGTACAAGACCAAAGTCATCAAATAGCCACATCTACCGAGGAGCAAACTGTTGTTGCTGAAGATATTAATACGAGCCTTTCGGCAATTAATAACTTAGTGAACAGTACCGCTGACCATGCGCACACCCTCGCTGACGAAGCTCGTGACTTAAGTGATTTAGCTGCGGCGCTTAACAAAACGGTTAATCAATTTAAATTATAAAACATTCATTTTATAGTTGTGTTTAAGCGTAAAACTTAAGCGCAACTATAACCCTTGTTTTTAATTTATTTAGCACCATATCTTTACAGTTCGCTGCTATTTTTACTGTAATTGAGTAATACAAAGTGATTTTTACGAACCAGATCAAATTTTTCGATTTTATACACCGATCTTTTTATTGAGATAGTTTGTTGTTTGGCAGAGTCTGGTATAGTAGCGCACGTAATAAACAGTGCTTTTTGAACGGTTTAATACAAAATTGCTAATTAATATGTTCTAAGTGTTACTTAAAAGCACATATTAATTACCAATTGTTAAAAATGGGTTAGCCGATACTCGGCTGACAAAGAATACATTGTAACGGTTTTATCATGATATCTAATTTATTTACCAAGCTTTTTGGTAGTCGCAATGACCGCACTATTAAAAACTTAAGAAAGACGGTCGCGCTAATCAATGCGCTAGAAACGCAACTTGAAGCGCTTTCTGATGAAGATTTAAGAGCTAAAACAGCTGAGTTTAGAGAACGTTACGATAACGGACAAAGCCTTGACGACATTCTACCAGAGGCTTTTGCTGTGGTACGTGAAGCGTCAAAGCGTGTAAATGGCATGCGTCATTTCGACGTGCAGTTATTAGGTGGTATGGTTTTACATCAAGGTCGCATTGCAGAAATGCGTACCGGTGAAGGTAAAACACTTACAGCTACTCTACCAGCTTATCTAAACGGCTTAACAGGCAAAGGTGTTCACGTAATTACCGTGAATGACTACCTTGCTAAACGTGATGCTGAAACCAACCGTGCGTTATTTGAATTTTTAGGCCTTACCGTAGGCTGTAACGTACCAGGTATGATGCCGCAGCAAAAGAAGCTAGCTTATACTGCCGACATTACATACGGTACTAATAACGAATTTGGTTTTGACTACCTTCGTGACAACATGGCTTTTAGCATTGATGAACGAGTTCAACGTCCATTATTTTATGCTGTAGTCGATGAAGTGGATTCAATCTTAATTGATGAAGCACGTACCCCGCTTATTATTTCTGGCCCAGCTGAGGATAGCTCAGAGCTATATACAGAAATAAACACCATCGTTCCTTTACTTGAACTTCAAGAAAAAGAAGACGAAGAAGGTATTGAAGGTGATGGCGATTACACTATAGATGAAAAATCTAAACAAGTTCATTTAACAGAACGCGGTCAAATTAAAGTAGAAGAATTACTAACTGAGCGCGGCTTAATTGAAGAAGGCGATTCGCTTTACTCTGCAGCGAGTATTACGCTACTAAGCCATGTTTATGCGGCCCTTCGTGCTCACAAGCTATATCAAAAAGATGTTGATTACGTAGTAAAAGAAAACGAAGTAATCATTATTGATGAGCATACTGGTCGTTCAATGGAAGGTCGTCGTTGGTCAGAAGGTTTACACCAAGCTGTTGAAGCAAAAGAAGGTGTAAAAATTCAAAACGAGAACCAAACACTTGCCTCTATTACGTTCCAAAACTACTTCCGTTTATACGAAACGTTAGCAGGTATGACAGGTACAGCCGACACTGAAGCGTTTGAGTTTCAATCTATTTACGGCCTAGATACTGTTGTTATGCCGACTAATAAGCCGATGATTCGTGATGATCGCGCCGATTTAGTTTACCTAACGCAAGAAGAAAAATACGAAGCTATTTTAATTGATATTAAAGACTGCCAAGACCGCGGACAACCGGTGCTTGTTGGTACTATTTCAATTGAAAGCTCTGAGTATTTATCGCAGTTTTTACGCAAAGAAAAAATTAAGCACAATGTACTTAATGCTAAATTTCACGCGCAAGAAGCTGATATCGTTTCAGATGCTGGCCTACCAGGGACAGTAACAATTGCAACAAACATGGCAGGTCGTGGTACCGATATCGTGTTAGGTGGTAACTGGAACAGTGAAGTTGAAAAACTTGAAAACCCAACTGATGAGCAAATTGCTGAAATTAAAGCAGCTTGGAAAATTCGCCATGATGCAGTAATTGATGCCGGCGGTTTACATATCATTGGTACTGAACGTCACGAATCTCGTCGTATAGATAATCAGTTACGTGGTCGCTCTGGTCGTCAAGGTGATGCTGGTTCAAGCCGTTTTTACTTATCGATGGACGATGCGCTAATGCGTATATTTGCCGGTGAGCGCATGACTAACATGATGCGTAAACTCGGCATGCAACGCGGTGAAGCAATTGAACATCCATGGGTAAACCGTGCGATTGAAAATGCACAGCGTAAAGTAGAAGCACGTAACTTCGACGTTCGTAAGCAACTACTTGAGTACGATGATGTAGCAAACGATCAACGTCGTGTTGTTTACTCTCAGCGTAACGAACTACTTGAAGAAGGTGATATTTCAGAAACTATTACTGCAATTCGTGGTGACGTACTTAGCAATACAATTGATCAGTACATTGCACCGCAAAGCCTTGCTGAAATGTGGGACATTCCTGGCCTTGAAGAGCGTTTAAAACAAGACTTCTTAATTGAGTTACCTATTACTCAGTGGTTAGCAGATGACAATAAACTATACGAAGAAAAGCTTCGTGAGCGTATTGAGCAGGCGGTTGAGCAGTCATACAAGCAAAAAGAAGAGCAGGTTGGCGATTCTGTTTTACGTCAATTCGAAAAAGCGATTATGCTACAGAGCCTTGATCAGCATTGGAAAGATCACCTTGCTGCAATGGATCATTTACGCCAAGGTATTCATTTACGTGGTTACGCGCAAAAGAATCCTAAGCAAGAGTACAAGCGTGAATCGTTTGAGCTATTCTCCGAAATGCTTGAAAACTTGAAAGTAGATGTTGTAAGCATTCTAAGTAAAGTACAAGTACGCGCAGAAGAAGATGTTGAAAAAGTAGAAGAGCAACACCGTAAAAGTGAAAATGCTCCTCGCGAATACCAACATGAAGAAGCTGAGCACGTAGGTGGCGAAGCGCCAGAAACAGCGACAGTAATGGCTCGTACAGAACCAAAAGTAGGTCGTAATGACCCTTGTCCTTGTAAATCAGGTCAAAAATTCAAACAGTGTTGCGGTAAATTAAAATAACCCAATATTGTCAGTAGCTTATTAAAAAGCGGCGCTAGCGTCGCTTTTTTTTATGGAGTTTTAAAGTAATGACTATAGAAATTGTACATGTAGCTGTTGGTGTTATTAAGAAAAATAACGCTATATTCATTTGTAAACGTGCAGATGAACAACATCAAGGCGGTTTATGGGAATTTCCTGGTGGTAAAGTTGAAGCTGGAGAAAGTGTGTTTGTTGCACTTAAACGCGAGCTTATTGAAGAAGTAGGACTAACCATTCACAGCTCCAGCCAATTGATGGTGATTGAACATGACTACGGCGATAAATGCGTTAAATTAGATGTACACGTAGTAAGTAACTTTAGCGGTGAGGCACATGGCGCTGAAGGGCAACCTAGCGAATGGGTAGCAATTACTGAATTAGAAAATTATGACTTTCCTGAAGCGAATGCTGAAATTATCGAAAAAATAGTTGCCCGATACGCATAAAAAAAGAGCATAAGTGAGCACAATGAATATCTCAATACAAAATAAGCTAAGCGAACTGTTAGCACTGCCCCCTGAGCTAACTCAAGTTAGTGCGATTGGTAGCGGCCATATAAATAGTACATGGCTACTTACAAGTATTGATAAACAGTTTATTGTGCAAAAACTAAATACTGAGGTATTTAAAAACCCTGCTCAGTTAGTGAGTAATGCAAAACTAATTGAGCAGCATTTAAATGCTAAACAACTGCAAAATAATTACCCGCTTGAAATAATCAAACATATAGCTACACAAAACGACGAACACTTAATAAAAATTGATAATGCGTATTATCGCGTCCTTAACTATTTTAGTGATAGCTACAGCGAAGACGTTGTTAAAAATACCCAGCAGAGCGAGCAAGCGGCTTACGCCTTTGCCGTATTTGCTTATGCATTACAAGATTTTGATGCGCAACAGCTACACACTGTAATTCCTGATTTTCATAACTTAGCGATGCGCTTTGAGCAATTAAATACCGCAATCACTAACAACGTAGTTAATAGAGTAAAGCACTGCGCTGACGAAATAGAATATTGCTTAACGCAGCAGCATTTAATTACTGAGCTTAGTCAGGTAGCTAAACACATACCCCTTAGGGTGTGTCATAACGATACAAAAATAAATAATATGCTGTTTTGTAATACAACTCACAAAGCAAAAGCAGTTATTGATTTAGACACCTGCATGGCAGGATTTTGGCTTTATGACTTTGGCGACATGGTACGTACATTTTGCTCCCCCGAAGCCGAGGATTCAACAAACTTACACAACGTTGTTATTCGAAAAGATATATTTTCAGCCATTGTTAAAGGCTATGTAACGCCATTAAAAAGTAGCATGAGTATACTAGAGCAAGAAAGCTTATTATTAGGCGCTAAAATTATGCCACTCATGTTAAGTGTGCGCTTTTTAACTGATTACTTAAATAACGATGTGTACTTTAAAGTAGCTCATGCAGAGCATAATTTAGAGCGAGCACAAAACCAACTCGCGCTTTATAAAAACATACTGAGTAACGAAGAATGGATGCACGCGTGCTTAGTCGATAAACAAATTCAAGATACAAAAAAACCAGTAAGCTAAAAACTGACTGGTTTTTTGTTATTTATAGTAATGCAATTACCAGATTTTTACGCGATCTTCTGGTTTGATATACATTTTATCACCTTCTTTTACGTCAAACGCTTCGTAAAACTCAGGCATGTTCGACAAGATACCGATTACACGGTAGTGGCTTGGTGAATGAGGGTCTGTTAATAAACGATTACGTAACTCTTCATCGCGGTAGTTACGACGCCAGATTTGTGACCAACCCATAAAGAAACGTTGATCGCCTGTGTAACCATCTATCACGGGTGCTTTTTTATCACCTAAAGATAGCATATACGCTTTATGCGCAACGGTTAAACCACCTAAGTCACCAATGTTTTCGCCAAGCGTTAGCTCACCATTAACACTTGCATCTTCAAACGGTTTATATTCGTTATACTGTGCAACTAAAGCCGCTGTACGCTCTTCAAATTGCTTAAGGTCAGTCTCACTCCACCAGTTACGTAAGTTACCGTCACCGTCGTATTTAGCACCTTGGTCGTCAAAACCATGACCAAGCTCATGCCCAATTACCGCGCCAATTGCGCCGTAGTTTACAGCATCATCCGCTTCTAAATTAAAGAATGGTGGTTGTAATATAGCGGCTGGAAATACAATTTCATTGTTTACTGGGTTGTAATACGCATTTACCGTTTGCGGAGTCATGTGCCACTCAGAGCGATCAACTGGTTTACCCAATTTAGCAATCATATCTGCGTATGCCCATTCGCTATAACGAATGTAATTACCTACTAGCTCGTCTGAGTTAATCTCTAGCTCTGAGTAATCTTTCCACGTGTCTGGGTAACCAATCTTAGGCGTAAATTTGTCTAATTTTTCTTTCGCTGCAAGCTTTGTTTCAGGGCTCATCCACTCAAGATTTTCAATAGCAACGCCATAACCTTTAATTACGTTATCAACTAACTCTTCCATGCGTGCTTTAGCTTCTGGCGGGAAGTTATCTTTGACGTATACCTTACCTAAAATTTCACCAAGTACACTGTTAGATGCATCAACCGCTTGCTTCCAAAGAGGTGCTTGTTCTTCTACACCACGAAGTGTTGTGCTGTAAAAGTCAAAGTTAAGGTTAACTAAATCTTCGCTAAGTAGCTCTGCATAACCACTTACAAAATGAAATTTTAAGTAGTTTTTCCACGTCGCTAAATCAGTGTCTTTGTAAATAGTAGCAAGTGCTTCTAAGTAGCTTGGTTGACGTACAATAATGTCACTTGCACTCACACCTGCATCTTTAAAAAATGCAGCTAAATCAAGGTCGCCCATCAACTTGCTTGCGTCTGCTACTGTCATCTTGTTATAAGATTTAGTTGCATCACGGCTTTGCACACGGCTCCACTGAGCATCAGCTAGTGTTTTTTCAAATGCAAGTACGCTCTTGGCAGCTTCTGCTGCATTTTTAACGCCTGATTTTGCTAAAACATCTGTGATGTATTGCTCGTAAGAAGCACGAATTTTAGTGAATTTTTCGTCATCATTTAAGTAATAATCACGATCGGGTAAACCAAGACCCGACTGAGATAAATACAATGCATACTCGCTCGAGTTTTTAGCATCGTTATTTACAAACCAACCAAACGGTAAAGTACCGCCTTGTTTTTGAATCTTAGCCATTAAACCCACTAAGTCAGCTTTAGATTTAACGCTATCAATCGTATCTAATGACGGTTGTAATGGCGTAATACCTAGCTCATTACGCGCAGATTGATTCATGTAGCTTTTATAAAATGCGCCAATTTTATACTCATCACTGCCTTTTTTAGCGGCCTTATTCGCGGCTGCGTTTTCAAGGGCAATTTTCATCGCTTTTTGTGACTCATCATATAGCTGCGAAAAAGAACCGTAGTTAGACTTATCACCTGGTATTTCAGTTTTTGCTAACCACTGTCCATTTACATGGTAATAAAAATCGTCTTGTGCGCGTACTGAACTATCCATATTCGCTAGTTCAATACCAAGCTCTAGTGGCTTTTCAGCGGGTGCTGTTACTACAGGAGTATCGGTTACTTTAGCTTCTTGTTGTTTTTCACCACAACCTACTAGACCAAGTGCAAGCGCTATGCTCGCAGCGGCCATTGTTACTTTATTCATAATGATTCCGTTTGTTAGTTAGAATTAAATCATACCAATCTGCTTATGTATGGGGTCTATTTAACGTTAAGAAAATTACGCTAGAACTAGGCAAAAGTTTTTGTATCTAGTTGTTCTAAATAAAAAATTTTTAACGACGTTATAGTGCAATTTAATTCGTTAAATTGATCAAAGATTTATGCAGGTTGGTATCACATACCAACTCCATTAAATTCTTGAATATAGCAGGAGTAAAAATAGCACTGCCTGTACGCTTTTACTTAATGGAATGGGTATCAAGGGAGCTTTAAATAATAAAGCACACCACGTAGTATCATAAACCTCATTAGACCAACAATAAAATGGAATATGTAACAAAGTATTTTGAATGCGGTGAGCTGCAAAAATAGACCTACCAATAACAATATAGTGGGTGGCTAAGGCTAACTTTTATTCTTCCCGTGGAGCGCTAAACGCTCTAGTTTTTCTTTTAATGAAGGGGGGGCAGAAGCCGCTATCGCATTTAAGTAATTAGCGGTTTGCTCACTCATTTTCCGAGAGTTGGTAACTGTAGGGCTGCCCGATTTATTCGCGGTACTTAATCGCTGAGTTGCTTGAGGATTTGCAGTTATTTTTATTTGCCCGAGCTCTGCCATTCCAGCTGCTCTAAAGTGTGAAAGCATATCCATTTTTAAATAATTAAGCCTAAGCGCGATAGGCGCAGATACCGCCTCTATCATTAGCGTGCCGTCTCGGTAATTACTAACTCGGCATTTATCACCCAATTTAGGGCCTAAAAAATCTTTTAATAAGGTTTGCTGTGTATCAAGTGCTTGGCTTTTGCCTGCATAAGCCGATAAACGATTATTTAACCCCGCCATAATATCGGTTAGCGGTTTTGGTGCATATCTATCTTTAGCCATTTTACACCTCGTAAAAACTCACTTAGACCCAGAGATAATACTCTGGGTCTAAGTATACACTGCGTATTAATACTACGCGCCGGCTATTTGCATTTGCTCTATTAGTACTGAGCCAGTTTGAATACCACCACGGCGTTCTATATCACCACCAATGGCGGAAATACCTTTAAACATGTCTTTTAAATTACCAGCAATAGTAATTTCACTTACCGGATATTGAATTTCACCATTTTCAACCCAAAAACCTGCAGCACCACGAGAGTAGTCACCCGTTACGGTATTTACGCCCTGCCCCATTAGCTCTGTAACTAATAAGCCGGTGCCCATCGTTTTTAATAGTGCAGTTAAATCGTTATGAGTTTGCTCAACAAGCCAGTTATGTATACCGCCTGCATGCCCTGTTGGCGTCATATTCATTTTGCGTGCGGCATAACTTGCTAATAAATAGGTTTGTAACTCGCCGCCTTGAATTATTTCTCTATCGAATGTTTTAACACCTTCGCTATCAAACGGTGACGATGCCAACCCTTTTAAAATATGTGGGCGCTCAGCAATATTCACACAATTACTAAATACCTGAGTACCTAAGCTATCAAGTAAAAAGCTTGATTTACGATAAAGCGCGCCACCACCAATTGCCGACACCAAGTGACCAAACAATGAATTTGCAATATCTGCTCTAAAAATAACAGGCACTTTCATTGTGCCTAACTTTTGGCTGTTTAATTTAGCTAAGGTTTCAGCTGCCGCTTCAAGACCCACTGCCGCCGCATCATTTAAACCAGCCTGATCGCGAGCAACTGTATAAGCAGAGTCGCGCTGCATGTGTTCGCCATCTTTACCTATTACCATAGTACTAATACTATGACGAGTGCGCGGAAAGCCTGCAATTAAACCGTGGCTGTTACCATAAACACGTAATCCCTGATGCGATGAAAAACTCGCACCATCAGAGTTAACAATACGCTCGTCCGCATTTAATGCAGCTTGCTCAGCAGCATGACAAAGCTCAATGCCTTCCTCAGGACTTACATCCCAAGGATGATATAAATCTAAATCTTTAGGATTAAATTCAAGTAACTCTTTATCAGCAACGCCGTTAAATGGGTCATCAGATGTAAATTTGGCTATATCAATCGCTTTTTCGACTACCGTGCGCAATGTTTTTGGATTTAAATCAGCCGTTGACGCCGAGCCTTTATTATTACCAACATATACACTAATGCCTAAGCCGCCGTCTTGGTTGAACTCAATGGTTTCTACTTCACCCATTCGTGTACTAACCGATAAACCAGACGTGCTAGACATCGCAGCTTCTGCAGCTGTAGCGCCTAATTTTTTAGCATGTTCGAGTACTTCTGCTACCGCATCTTTAACTTGCGATATTTGAGAATAAATTGGATCGTTTTGTTGGCTTTTCATAAATTAAGTCCTGAGCCTTAGAGGCATAATGCACGCATTTCTTATATTTAAATGCTAACACACTCAATGCATCACATCAGCTAATATTCCTAAGTATCATATTCATGTATAATGGCAAAAGTTATTTTTATTTAAGAGCACCCCATGGCAAAGAAAAAAGGCAAGCCTGCTGAAATTGAAGAAGAAATTGAATATGTATCAAGAACGGAGCTTAAACGCGAAGCGCAAGAGTTTCATCAGTTAGGTACTGAAATTGCCAAAATGGGTAAAAAACAGCGCGAACGCCTGCCATTAAATGACGATTTAAAAGAAGCGATGGTTGTTGCTGATAAAATAAGTAACAAAAGCGACGCGTACCGCCGCCACTTAAACTACATCGCTAAAACACTGCGTACTGTAGAAAACATTGATGATATTAAAGCGATTATCGATGTGATGCTTAATAAAAATAACCAAGCTGAAGTATTGGTCAAAAAAATTGAGCAATTACGTTCAGATTTAATTGAGCAAGGTGATGACCTTATCAATGAGACTATTGAGCAGTTTCCATCTCTTGATCGTCAACAAATGCGCCAATTAGTTCGTAATGCAGCAAAAGAAGCGAAAGCTGAAAAGCCAGGTAAAGGTTATAAAGAACTATTTCAATACCTTAAAGATGCTCATACTATTACGTATTAATTAGGTCATATTAAGTTATATTTTATTAAAAAAGGTGCTTCGGCACCTTTTTTGTTATAGATCAAACCGCCTTCCTGAGTACTTTTTTATAATCCCTCCTAAATAAATACTTAGGTGCGCGTGATGATTAAACTTCCACAATGGGATGAAACCCTAATAAACAAATATAATGTGTCTGGTCCGCGTTATACCTCTTATCCCACGGCTTTATCACTGCGTGACGGGTACCAGCAACAAGACCTACTAAGCGCTATAGAATCGTCAACAAGTCGCTCTCTTTCTTTATATATTCACATCCCGTTTTGTAGTCAGCTTTGCTACTACTGTGGCTGTAATAAAATAATTACCCGTCATCAATCTAAGGCAGATACGTATCTCGACTTTTTAGCAAAAGAAATTACTGCCCAAGCGCCTTTATTTAAAAGCTACACGGTTGAGCAATTGCATTTAGGTGGCGGTACTCCCACCTTTTTAACCGCAAAACAAATGACCCGTTTAATTAAACTTTTAGAACAACACTTTAATTTTACACGCACGACAGAGCGCGGTATTGAAATAGACCCTCGCTCACTTGCCGATAATATGCTTGTTGATTTAAGGATGCTTGGCTTTAACCGCGTCTCGTTTGGGATTCAAGACTTTAACGATGACGTGCAACTTGCTGTTAATCGCCCGCAAAATGCAGATACCGTTAAGCAATTAATTACACAAGCTCGCGAGCTGGGATTTCAATCTATTAATGCAGATATGATTTACGGGCTTCCTCTGCAAACGCCAGAGAGCTTTAAGAAAACTATAGAGCAACTTATTGAGTTAAGCCCTGACAGAGTATCAGTGTTTAACTACGCGCATTTACCAGAGCGCTTTGCTGCACAGCGTAAGATTAAAGATGCAGATTTACCCAGTGCTCATAATAAGCTCACCATGTTTAAAAATACGCTGGAGCAGATGACACAAGCAGGCTATCAATTTATTGGTATGGACCATTTTGCAAAAACTGATAATGAACTAGCTGTTGCGCAAAATGAAGGCAAGTTACATCGTAACTTTCAAGGTTATACAACCCATGGAAATTGTGATTTATTAGGTTTAGGCGTGTCATCAATTTCACAAATTGGCACCGCCATTTTACAAAATCAAAAAGAATTAAAACATTATTACCACAGCGTAGAAACACAAAGCGGCAGTGCTCTTAATAAAGGAATGCACTTAACACATGATGATGTAATTCGTGCTGATGCAATTAAACAGCTCATTTGCCAATTTGAATTAGATATACAAGACTTTAGTGGAAAACACGCGCTTATATTTAATGACTACTTTGAGGATGCATTAGTAGCGCTGGCGCCACTTATAAAAGATGAACTAGTAACTATAATTGATAATAAAATTAGCGTAACACCACGCGGTAACTTATTCATTCGTATTATTTGTATGTGCTTCGATGCTCACTTACAAAAACAAATTAACGCAACGCGCTTTTCAAGAGTGATTTAGCCTGAACTCTGGATAATAAATACATCGACACAAAAAAAGCAGACCTAGGTCTGCTTTTTGTATTTAAGTTGTAGCTTTAATTAAAAACGACTTTATCGCTACCTGGAGCGGCTTTAAACTCGATGATAATTTTAGCGCAATCCGCTTTAACTTCATCTTTAAGTGTTTTTTCAGCTTGCCAGCGAGCCTTATCTAGCTTAAAAATCTCTTTTTTAGAGTATTTTTTACGTGCATCGTGCGTCGGCATTTCTTTAACTACCTGATACATCTTATAAATACCAGGATACTGCGTTGTTAAATCACGCTCGCTTTCAAAGGCATACTGAGACATAAGTACCCAAATGCGTAAACAGCCTTCAGAAAATTCACACTGCTCTTCATTCATTGCACGTGCGATTAAATGAATACTATCGGCTAGTTTTGCGTTTCGCTTTAAACGCGACTTTTCAAGCTTTTGCTTTTGTTCAGCCTGCGTTTTAGCAATTAACTTTTTTTGCGCATTTAACTTATACAGCAACTGACCCGCATAAAATGCCAAACCAGCTATGATAGCAGCGCCTAAAAGTAAGGCTAAAATTACCGAGGTACTCATTATTTATCCTTACTATTTGTCGTCTTCATCTAACCATTCGTTGGCTAAATCATCAGATAAGTATTGATCGAAATCAGAATTGCCTTGGCTTTCAAGGTCATCTTCAAACTCGTCTTCGTCCTCATCTTCAATACCAAGAATTTCACATAACGCCTGATGACGGGCAATGCGACTATTAAAGTACTTAGCATCTTTACCTGTTAGCATTTCACCTTTTTCATGACGCTCTACTAATTTAAGTAAACGTTCATCATTCTCAAGTGCTTCTAGCTCTTGTTCAGGTGTAAATTCAGGCTCGATTACTTTTTTCAGCTCAATAGTTGGCTTTAAGTTGCGTTTCATTTCAACTTTAGGCTCTGGCGCGGTTGCGATTAACGGCACAGGCTTTTTACTGCCTACACGCTTATCTTTAGGCGCGTGATTACTATTTTGGCTTTCGCTATCTAGTAAATCTGGCGCATTACGAGAACCGGGCTTTGCGCCTTTGGTTTTTTTAACTCGCTGCTCTTTTAATGCGCGCATTTCTTTAAGCTTATCTTGGCTTAAACGAACAGGTCCGTTTGCTGGGCTTTTGCGTGACTTTTTAGTTCTACTCATATCTTGATCATCTCACTTAAGAGGTTTTGAGCGAAGCGCAAATTAATGGGCATCGCAGTGCTGGCCTAGCCAGAAGAATTCAGTTTGCGCTATAGAGGTTGGGTTTCTCATTTAAAAGCGCCTTAGCTAATTAATCGCTAATTTTAAACGGTGGGTATTGTAACAGGACAAATAAAAAGGCGGTAGAGAAAACATCTCTACCGCCTGCTAATCTGAGCGCCATTATCTGGACACTTCTCCCTTCGACTTTTTTTAGTCTTTATTATTTTTATTATTATCAGTCCGTATTGTTATTATTTTTACGTTCCTTGTTACATTCCATTTTGTTTTTGTTATTAAACTTCCATGAGTATTTATTATTTTCGGTCATCCTGACACTTTTTTATTATTTCCTTTAGTAGCACCAATCTTGTGCTATGTAGTCATGCCGCGCCACTTTCCTTATAGCTTGTTTCCGTTTTGTTATTGTTCTTTTGCGACAGTGGTTAATTTACTCGTTAATGATTTTGTTACAACTGGTTTATATAACTTTTATTATACTTATTACATTTTAAAACAAAATAAACAATAAAATACAATAGGTTAATGATGAATAAAAAATAAAAAGAAGACTTTTCTCACACTAACGCATGGTCAATGTCTTACATTTAAACGGGTGATATCGTTAATTTTGCACACAAAAAAAGCAGCCTGGGCTGCTTTTTGTAAAACATTGTAGTGTATTTATTATTAATTGCTAAATAAATACGACTTTAGTGTAAACCACCTAAGTACTGAGAAAGTACTTCAATATCTTTATCTGTTAATTTCTTCGCTATATCGCCCATCATGCCATTTAAGTCATTGTGACGAGTTCCATCACGGAATTTTTCAAGTTGAGACTTGATATATCCAGGATGCTGAAAAGAAATTTTTGGAAACTTAGCAAGTGATGAACCGTTACCACGTGGACCATGACATGCTGCACATGATGGAATCCCACGCTCCGCATCGCCTGCTTTAAAGAGCATTTCGCCAACTTCAACAACATCTTTAGGTGTAGCACCTTCAGTCATGTTGATTGAAGAAAAATAAGCAGCTAGATCTTTCATGTCTTGCTCGCTAAGTGGCATAGCCATAGCGCTCATTACTGGATCCATACGCCCTTCTTTGCCGCCTGACGTCATACCTAATTTTAAATCCTGAAGTTGCTTAAGGATATAATCTGGATGTTGACCTGCAATTTTAGGGTAAATATTAACCGGCGCATTACCGTCTGGGCCGTGACAAGCCGCACACGTTGCTGATTTTTCTTTACCTGCGTTTACATCGCCATCAAATGCTGTTGCGTTGCTTGCTGACAACGCACCAAGCAATATTGTTAAAGATAGTGCTATTTTTTTCATGGTGAATTCTCTGTTTCCGACCCTGTATCATCTACAATCGTGATGTTGTAATACATATATTCTACACGATAATAAATTCTCTGGCACGTTTTCTACACATATTAAGCTTATAATTTACAGGGTTTTGACTTAGATTAAGCTTTAACATGTTTTAAATGTACCATAGGTGCTGTTTTTAGGTGGTTAAATACGCTTTTTAATACATCCTTTATAGTATAAAATACGCGCCCTGAGTGAATTTGGTTTACTCAATGTTATTTTTTTAAGTTTTAGGAGAGCCTGTGCTCAAATCTCGTATCAAATATAATACTGCGTCTTTCGTAACAAGCGCTCCCGACATTACTAAATTACCTGCTGATACGGGAATTGAAGTTGCGTTTGCCGGTCGCTCCAATGCAGGTAAGTCGAGTGCATTAAATGCATTAACCGATCAGAAGCTAGCACGTACAAGTAAAACACCTGGACGTACTCAGCTAATCAATACATTCGATTTAGCGGATGTTGACGATATGCGCCTTATCGATTTACCAGGCTATGGCTTTGCTAAAGTACCAATCGAAATGAAAAAGAAATGGCAAAAGTCGTTAGGTGAATATCTGCAAAAGCGTCAAAGCTTAAAAGGTATTGTTATTTTAATGGATATTCGTCATCCATTAAAAGATTTAGACCGTGATTTAATTAACTGGGCAATTGGTAGTGAGATTCCAGTATTGGCACTATTAACTAAAGCCGACAAACTAAAGCAAGGCCCTCGTAAATCACAAGTACTGCAAGTTCGCCGTGAATTAAGCACGCTTGATGGGGATATTACAGTTCATGCGTTTTCATCATTAAAAGGCACCGGTTTACCAGAAGTAGCTAAAAAGCTAGATGAATGGTTTTTAGGCCCTGTTATTGCTGTACCACCTAGCGATGAAACAATCACTGACGAAACAAACCCAGAGGCTTAAACGCTGGCGTTACGATAAATAAAACTGCTTTCCTTCAGATTTAATAAAATAGCCGAGCTTATCAGACTCGGCTTTTTCAGCCCACTGATAAAATACACTGCGTGAAACTCGCGCACTACAACCATACGGTAGCTTTAAATAAGGCACCTTTGAACCTTTGTAGTCTTTTATATACAAAGGCTGCTGAGCGCTCACTAGCCACTGCCTAGCTAAATTATCAATACAACACAACACTTGCCCTTGCGCTGTATTTTCAAAACGCCAATCAACAATAATAAACGGCGCATCTTCAACCGTTATTGTTATTTTTTCGACAGGGGTTTTTAAATAAAATTGCTCATCTTCTTTACACAATACAGAAGCAAACAGCTTCACCATGGCTGGGCGTGTTATTTCGCTGCCATCGTAAAACCATTTCCCTTCATTATTAATAACAATTGGCAGCTCCCCACAATGGTTAGGCTGCCAACTATCAAAAGGTTTGCTTGGCTCGCTTAATCGCTTGCTAAGCTCACTTAAAGAAATCACTGTTTTTTAAGTGTTATTGCAAATGTAACAGGCACAGCTGTGGCAATTGAAGGCAAGCCCGCTAACTCTTGCAGCTTTTTAACGCCTTCGGTTACACCAAAATCATCACTATTAATAATAATAGGTGTTAATGATGATACCGTTAAATCACCACTTTGCGTGCTGTTAACGAGTACATCAATTGCCAATGGTTTTTTATTACCATGAAAATCAAGCTCAGCTTTAATACCCTTCAATACATATTGACCAGGCTTTTTGATATTACTTAGCTCTTTAGTTAAATTTGCAGTTAAAACAGCATTGGGGAATTTAGCCGCTTCGAATAAAAATGTAGCTAAACGCTCATTACGAATAGGGATTAGAGTTTCGGCTGATGTTAAATCAACATTAACGCTAAACTCACCTTTATCAGAAAGCATACCTTCAAGGTTAGTAAAATGGTGAGCTTCAGCAATCGAATTTTTTTTAATTGAAACAAAGCTTAGTTGGCTTTTATCATTCACTAGCTGCCAATTGGCCTGAGCAACATTAGAAATAACTAAACTTGATAAAGAAAAACCTGCAATAGCTAATGCTTTAAACATAACGCACTCCTTAGTAATAAAATGAAAAGAATAAAAATGATAGCACTTCGATGGTATCACCTGCGATGTACCCAAACCACCTCGAAGTGACGAATGAACAATACAATTGGTATAGCGCAAAAAAAGAATTAATTAGATAGGATTTTTAGGCATAAAACAAAAAACGGCCCACCAAACAAGTTGGTAGGCCGGTATAGCAAACTGGGGAGAAGCTATCAATTTGTTGCACCCTTTCAGATGCATCATCAACAGGATGTCCTACAGGATAGGACAGGCGGGACTTTAGCAAAAGCACGCATTAAAATACAATCATATTCCTGTAAAATAGCTCGAATTGACGAACATATAACTATTTAATACAAATAGTTGCTTAAATTAACCTTATTTTAACTAAAG
This sequence comes from Pseudoalteromonas sp. NZS100, assembly GCF_015864815.1. Classification (NCBI taxonomy): domain Bacteria; kingdom Pseudomonadati; phylum Pseudomonadota; class Gammaproteobacteria; order Alteromonadales; family Pseudoalteromonadaceae; genus Pseudoalteromonas; species Pseudoalteromonas sp. NZS100. The sequence continues at coordinate 10,093 of NZ_JADYWM010000021.1, read as the reverse complement.
CTTGCATATAGCTAATTAAATAGCTGTTATTCGCCATTTTTATTAAACATAAAAAAAGCGCCAAAAGGCGCTTTAATTAAAATGCTCAAATTGCATTAATGGGCTTGTTCCCAGTTGTCACCTTCGTCGGCTTCAACAATAAGCGGCACATCAAGCGCTGCAGCTTGCGACATCAGCTCACAAATATGTTTTGTGTATTCTGGTGCGCAGTCTGTTTTAATTTCAAATACCAATTCATCGTGTACTTGCATAAGTAACTTAATCGTATTTGGCGCTTGTTCGTGTACCCAGCGGTTAACGCTCAGCATTGCCTTTTTAATAATATCAGCAGCAGTACCTTGCATTGGTGCGTTTATAGCAGCACGTTCGGCTCCTTTTCTGCGCGCCCCATTACGTGCGTTTATTTCTGGCAAATGTAGGCGGCGACCAAATATTGTTTCAACATAGCCATTTTCAGCCGCTTTTTCACGTGTTGTTTCCATGTACTCTAATACACCTGGAAAACGCTCAAAGTACTTATCTATGTAATGCTGCGCTTCATGGCGTGGCACATCTAGTTGACGTGCTAAACCAAATGCAGACATACCGTAAATTAAGCCAAAGTTTACTGCTTTCGCCTTGCGGCGCATATCGGTAGTTACATCATCAAGCTCTACACCAAATACTTCAGCGGCAGTTGCACTGTGTACATCTAAGCCGTTAGCAAATGCATTTAATAGACCTTTGTCTTGTGAAAGGTGCGCCATAATACGCAGCTCAATTTGGCTGTAATCGGCAGCGACAATTTTATAACCATCTGCAGCTATAAACGCTTCACGAATTCGACGCCCTTCTTCTGAACGAATAGGAATATTTTGTAAATTAGGATCGGTTGAACTCAAGCGCCCCGTTGCTGTAATTGCCTGATGATAAGACGTATGTACACGCTGGGTTTTCTCATTCACCATTAATGGTAATTTATCGGTATAAGTTGATTTAAGCTTTGATAAACCACGATGCTCTATAATTACTTTAGGTAGTGGATAATCATGAGCAAGCTCTTGCAATACTTCTTCTGCGGTAGAAGGTGCACCTTTAGGTGTTTTTTTGATAATAGGCAGGCCAAGCTTTTCAAACAACAGTACTTGTAGTTGCTTAGGAGAGCTTAAATTAAATGGTTCGCCTGCTATTTCAAATGCTTCTTTTTCAAGCTCAATTAAACGCTCGCCTAAACGCATGCTATGCGCTGCAAGCATATTGCTATCTATTGCAACGCCGGTTCGTTCAATATCAGAAATCACACTAACAAGTGGCATTTCTATATCTTCGAATACAGATTTTAGCTTTTCATCAGCCGCTATTTTTGGCCAAAGCACTTCATGTAGGCGCAAAGTAATATCGGCATCTTCTGCAGCGTAAGGCGCAGCTTTTTCAAGTTCAATTTGGTTGAAGGTAAGTTGCTTTTTACCTTTGCCAGCAATATCTTCAAAGCTAATATTTTTATGACCTAGATATTTAAGTGCTAGCGAGTCCATATCGTGGCGTGTACCCACACTATTAAATACGTATGACTCAAGCATGGTGTCAAACTTAATACCGTTTAGCGCAAAACCTGCATTCGCTAATACACTTTTGTCGTATTTAAGGTTTTGCCCTACTTTAGCTTTGTTTTCATCGGCCAAAATTGGACCTAGCTTTTGCATTACAAATTCCAGACTTAATTGCTCAGGCGCACCCGGGTAGTCATGCGCTAGAGGTAAATACACAGCTTCACCCGCTTTTACGGCAAAACTCATACCCACTAATTGCGCTTTCATGTAATCAAGGCTGGTAGTTTCTGTATCAAATGCAAATAACTCGGCACTATTTAATTGCTCTATTAACGTATCAAATTGCGCTTGCGTTAAAATAGTTTCGTAATGAGCATCTTCTACTTTTGGTAATTCAGTGGCTTCGGTAGGTACAGCTAAATGTGTTTCTGCATCTTTGGGGTTATCTAGTAACTCAGCTAACCAACGACGAAATTCGCACTCACCATATAGTGCGATTAATTCATCTTTATTTGGCTCTTGTAGTTTGAACGTATCAAGATCAGATTCAACTTCAACATCGCACTTAATTGTTGCAAGCTCATAGCTTAAAGGCAGATGATCGAGAGCTGCAGCTAACTTTTCACCTATTTTGCCCTTAATCTCACTTGCGTGATCCATTACACCTTGCAACGAGCCATATTTCTCTAACCACTTAACGGCCGTTTTTGGACCACAGCCTTCAACACCTGGGATATTATCGACCTTATCGCCCATTAGTGCCAAGTAATCGATAATAAGTTCGGGGCCTACACCAAACTTTTCAACTACGGTAACAGGATCTGAAATACTGTCGGTCATCGTGTTTATTAATGTAACGTGTTCATTTACAAGTTGCGCCATATCTTTATCGCCAGTGGAGACAAGGACATGCCGTTTTTGCTCAGTTGCAATGCGTGCAAATGTGCCAATAACATCATCAGCTTCAACGCCTTCGATACTAATTAGCGGAAAACCCATCGCTTTGATAATGCTATGTATTGGTGCTATTTGCGTACGTAAGTCATCCGGCATCGGCGGGCGATTTGCCTTATATTCGCTATACATATCGTTACGGAACGTTTTGCCTTTAGCATCAAATATAACCACCATGTGTGAGGGATCATACTGTCTGATCAAGCTTTTAAGCATGTTGATCACGCCATAAATAGCGCCCGTAGCCTCACCTTTAGAATTAGTTAAATGCGGCGGAGAATGATAAGCACGAAATAAATATGACGAGCCATCAACTAAAATAAGTGGGTTTTCGGGGATCTGAGCCATGGTGAATTTGGATCCTAAATGCAAAAAATTAAGGTAATTATAAGCATGCCATAAGGTAGTAAATAAAACGACTGTGAATTACTGTTTATCGTGTTATTAAAACTAGAGCAAGCTGTGGATAAGTGTGTAGATAACAGCCACGAGCTATTCTTCCAAAGCATTATAAAATGCCTAGAAAATACTTTAACTGTATGTTTTAATTTAAAAAAGATAATACGAGGTTCTTTTTTTATTATTTTAAACCAATGTGGAAAAAGGTTTTCTAACGACTGCTTCTGTTGTTATTCACTTTGATTATTCGCGTCCATTTAAATAACCGGAGGAGTATTCTAGCACAATGGATCGAAGATCATAGCGATCCTTTATAATTTTTTTAAAGGCAAAGTGATCGCAAATGGCATAAACCGCAAAACGACTTGCACTGCGAATGATTTTTGTACTAAAAATTTATTTTCGCGAGAAATTTTGAGCATGTTAAACTTCATCCGATCGACTTATAAAAAAGACTTTAGGGGCACAAAAGCATGAAAAACGTAGCAGTAATATTAGCAGGGTCTGGTGTGTACGATGGTAGTGAAATTAATGAAGCAATTTTAACTTTATTACATATAGCCAAAAATGGCGCAACGTATCAGTGTTTTGCACCAGATATTGAACAACTTCATACCATTAACCATTTAACAGGTGAAGTAATGCCTGATAAACGCAATGTATTAACAGAAGCTGCTCGCATTGCACGAGGTGACATTAAATCACTGATTGAACTAGACGTGACTCAGTTTGACGCATTAATTGTACCTGGCGGTTTCGGTGCTGCAAAAAACTTATGCGATTTTGCAATTAAAGGCGCAAAAGCAAATATCAATCAGGACGTCCTTAATGCTTGTAAATCATTTGCAAAAGCGAATAAGCCTGCAGGTTATATGTGTATCGCACCCACATTGATCCCATTTATTTACGATAACGCCGCACTTACTATTGGTAATGATGTAGAGACAGCACAAGCGCTAAGCACATTAGGCGCTAAACATATAGATTGTGCGGTTGACGGTGTAGTTATCGATGAACCAAATAAGTTAGTTACCACCCCTGCTTACATGTTGGCAGAATCGATTCTTGAAGCCGACGCAGGGATCGCAAAACTAGTTAGTAGCGTATTATCAATAAATTGATTTTGATCTTAGGATCTAAAAAGTTAATTGAATGACTGTTTGCGCTTATTAAATTGCTTAACAAAAAACAGTAAATAATTAAATTTTATTGCGTTAACGCAAAAAGTAGTCAGTTTTATTAATAAAAACGGCTCTTAGCATTTTATAAATTGGCTCAGAGAGTTATAATCGGTTTAATTTCCGTCATCTTTAATCGTGATTGATCACGTTCAAATCGAAGTGAGCAAGGCAAAATGAAAAAATTAACAGCTGCAGCATTATTATTGCTAGCAACCACTGCATACGCACAGCCATATGATAACTCTATGACTGAAGATGCAATTAAAGCACGTCTCGCGCCGGTTGGTGCTGTATACCTTGAAGGCGATAAAGCTGCAGTTGCAGCGGCGCCTACAGGTCCTCGTTCTGGTGAGCAAGTATATCAAGGTGCATGTTTTGCATGTCACGGCACTGGTGCACTAGGCGCGCCTAAATCGGCTGACGATTGGGCTCCACGTATTGCTAAAGGTAAAGATACTTTACTTGAGCATGCGCTAAATGGCTTTAATGCTATGCCTCCAAAAGGCACGTGTATGGATTGTTCTGATGATGAGATTAGTGCTGCTATCGACTTTATGACATCTAAATAAGCTCGATTGAAATATACAAAAAAGGTTTACTTCTGTAAGCCTTTTTTAATGCCTAAAATAGTGTATCTAGCTACTGCTTTAGTAGGAATATCAACTTGACGATAAGCACTAAAAGTGAAAGTATAAGGCTAATAACTATACAATAAAAATAGCCGGTTAGATCATTGGAAGATAAACTATCAGTATCGAGTAAATTGGCGTATCAAAATAAACGCCTTAGAGCGCTTCTCGAAAAATACAAACAATCACATCACTTACAAAATGCCCTGATCCAATTATCAGAGCAGGCAAGTACTGTGGCCGAGCTAACCCTGCTATACCCCGCCATCCATGACATTTTACAAAAGTACGTACCTAGTAAAAGTTTTTATGTGGTGCTGCTAAATCAATATAGTCAATCACTAGAACTTTCTTACTTTTCAGATGAAAAAGATGGTATTGCCGTCGCCCTTAACCAATCAAATAGCTTTGATGAAGGCGCCACGGGTTATGTATTTAAACAGGGTAAAACTACATGTTTTACCAAGCAGCAAATGCAAGATGCTGCAGCAGAAGGTTTATTTAAAGCATTAGGCACTCCTGCCGAACACTGGGTAGGCGTACCGGTTTACCAAGAACACAATATTATCGGTGTATTAGCAGCTCAAAGTTACGATACAAAACAAGGCTATAGCTCACAGCAAATACAATTACTCGAGTTTATGTCGCTTTATTTGGCAACAGCAATAGAGCGTGTAAAAAAACGAGAGCTCCTTGAGTCAGAGGTTAAAATTCGCACCCGCGCACTCACTCAAAGTAACGATGCACTAAACCTTGAAATAGAGCAGCGTAAACGCGCACTTCAACGCCAACAAATTCTATTTAAAATATCTGAGATAGCAACACAAGCTAAAAACCTTGATGACGCTTATTTTAAAATACACGAAATAATAAAAACAATTACCTACGCAGAAAACTTATATATTGCACTTTATGATAAAGAAACAGGGTGGATTAGTTTTCCTTATTGCGTAGATGAATTTAAAGAAAATACACAGCCAAGACGCTTTGCTAAAGGTTATAGCGAACTGGTAATAAGCACCGAAGAAACACAACTAATACACCCATGTAGAGCAAAAGAATTAATAGAAAGCGGTGTGGTACAACGTTCAGCACCTGTGCCAAAAGAGCAAATGGCCACTAGCTGGTTAGGCGCTCCACTTAAAACAGCTCAAGGTGTTATCGGCCTTATTGTTTGCCAAGCCTACGATAACAAACATATTTTCAGCCGAGATGATTGCGAGTTAATTACCTTTGTATCGCATCAAATTGCAGCTGTTTTACAAACAAAGCTCGTCAATCAAGCAATTGCAAAAAGCCATCAAGAACTCGAATTTAGAGTAAACGAAAAAACCAAAGAATTGCGTCAAACTAATCTGCACTTACAAATGCAAATAGATGAGCGAAAAAAAATAGAGCAGCAGCTTTATCATGATGCACATCACGATTCACTTACGAGCTTGCCTAATCGTAGTCTATTTTTAACTCAGCTCGAAAAAACGCTACAACATTATCAACGTTTTCCTGAGCACCACTTTGCTGTTTTGTTTATCGATTTAGATAAATTTAAAGATATTAACGATCAGCTTGGCCACCATGCAGGCGATCAATTTTTAATTAACGTAAGTGAGTTATTTGCCCAATGTATACGCGAGCATGATTTACTAGCACGCTTAGGCGGGGATGAATTTGTTATTTTATTAACCCATTTAACTGAGCCTCAACAAGCAGAAGATGTTGCAAATCGTATTATAGATTTAATGAAAAAACCTTTTTATCTTAAAGGTGAGTCTTTACAAAGTGGCGCAAGTATAGGGATAACCTACTCAAAGAAAAGCTATACGCATACAGATGAAATTATTCGTGATGCCGATGCCGCCATGTATCACGCCAAAAACTCAGGAAAAAATCGTTACGAGTTATTTCATCCGCTATTAACGCAATCAATACCTGCGCAGACTCTAAAAGCACAACATCACCTTGATATATTACCTATGAGTTTTAGAAGCTCAGAAATAATTACGCTTGATGAGCAACAACAGTCTGAATCTTTATTTGAAGCATTTGGTGAACACCCAATACTTGGCTTTACTAGCTTTGATATTTTGAAAAAGTTTGCATCAGATAAAGAGCAGCATCTGCAAGTAGAGTTACAACTATTACAACGCGCCTATGCACAAGCAATTACTGCAAATGTAGCTATGGCATTGGTTCCTTGCTCTGGTTTGCTACTTGAGGAACACGAATTTGTTTTATTTACAGATACGCTAAATAAACAACAAGGACAAAGCCAACTCTGTTTATTATTTGATGAACAAGAAATTCGCCACGCATGTGCAACGCAAATAAAAAACCTCAAAACGCTATCACAACTTGGTTATTCAATTGGTTTAAACAATTTTGCTAAAGACAGGTGCGAACTTAATTTACTAACCGATATTAATTTTGATTATTTACTACTTAGCTCGACCTTTAGTAAACGTGTTTTACAACAAGAAAGTTACGATTTTCAGCTGCAGGGCGTGCTTGCAATTACAAAGCTCAAAGCAATGAAGGTCATTGCTAAAGGCCCATCAATACTTAATTTTAGAGCTTTATTAGACAAGCACGGTTTGGCATTTTTTGTAGGTAAACAACACGCTTTAGTATGCTCTGAGTTACCTGAAGTGCAAGCAACTCAGTCTCTATAAAGTTAGCCTGAGGTATTACTCAGGCTTTTTAAACATGGCGCGAAGGTTAGCGACTCTTGCTTGGCCTTTTTCCATGCGCTCTGCTTGGGTATTTGGCGCCTTTTTGTTTTCGAACGCGAGATCGTCCTGCGGTAACTCTTGTACAAATCGGCTTAACTCAGTTTGTGAGGTTTCACCAAATTGACGACGTATTTTTGCATAAGTAAGTGTTAACTCCTGCTGTGCACGAGTAATACCAACATAAGCTAAGCGGCGTTCTTCATCTACGTTATCTTCATCAATACTTACCTGATGCGGAAGTAAACCCTCTTCCATACCCACCATAAATACGTACGGGTACTCTAAGCCCTTTGATGCATGTAGTGTTGATAAGTGCACTGCATCGGTTTCATCTTCTTCTTCGTTACGCTCAAGCATATCGCGAAGGGTTAGCTTGCTAACAACCTCGGCTAATGTCATTGGTTCGTTGTCGGCATCACCGGTCAACATATCTGTTATCCAACGATACAACTCAGATACGTTTTTCATACGCATTTCAGCCGCTTTTGCACTCGGTGACGACTCGTACAAATATGCCTCATAATTAATATTACGCACTAAGTCTTTAACAGCTTCGAGCGTATCACCGCGTACTGCGTTATCAGATAGCTCAACAACCCAGCGTGCAAACCCAGCAAGCGCATTAAAGCCACGCCCTTTTAGTCTGTAGCCTAAATCGTTATCAAAACAGGTAGCAAACAAGCTCGCGTGCTTTTCATTAGCAAGCGTACCAAGCTTTTCAAGGGTAACCGTGCCTATTTCGCGTCGCGGTGTATTTACGATACGTAAAAAAGCATTGTCATCATCTTGATTAACTAATAGGCGTAAGTACGCCATAATATCTTTAATTTCTGAGCGAGCGAAAAACGACATACCGCCACTAATTTTATAAGGGATACGGTTACTCATTAGTGATTTTTCAAAGCCACGTGCTTGATGATTACCACGATATAAAATCGCGTAATCTTTATAGCTGGTTCGCTTCATAAACTTATGTGAAATTATTTCAGCAACCACACGCTCAGATTCATGCTCTTCATCGCGGCACCCTATTACTTTAATCGGCTCACCATAACCTAGTTCACTAAATAACTTTTTCTCTATGTCATGTGGGTTATTGGCAATTAAAATGTTAGCCGCTTTTAGTATTCGCCCTGCACTTCGATAGTTTTGTTCAAGCTTTATAAGTCTAAGCCCTGGGTAGTCTTTACCTAATAACACTAAGTTTTGCGGGCGAGCACCACGCCATGAGTAAATTGATTGATCGTCATCACCTACCACAGTAAAACGGGCACGCTCGCCTACTAGCAATTTAACAAGTTGATATTGGCTTGTGTTGGTATCTTGATACTCATCCACCAGCAAGTATTTAAAGCGTTGCTGCCAGCGCTCACGAGAAGTGGCGTTATTGGTAAGTAACAAAGTAGGGATCATAATTAAATCATCAAAATCCAGTGCATTATAAGCACGCAGCTGGTTTTGATAGCGCCCATATAACTGCGCGAACAATGCTTTTTGCGGATCACGCGCTTCGCGTATTGCTTGCTCTGGCAGTACTAATTCGTTTTTCCAACTACCAATTTCCATTTTAAGTAGTTTGAGTAAGTCCTTGTCTTTTTTTAGCTCATCTTCGGTTAAATCGCCTAAAAGCTGATTGGTATCTTGATCATCAAATAGCGAAAAGCCGGGTTTAAACCCTAATGTGCTTAACTCTTTTTTTATTATTTCTAAACCGAGTGTATGAAACGTTGATACCCATAAACCTTTAGCGTCTTGCTTTCCGAGCGTTTGCAGTACTCGTTCACGCATTTCTTTGGCTGCTTTATTGGTAAAAGTAACAGCGGCTATATTTCGCGCTTTGTACTCACATTTTTTCACTAAATAAGCGATTTTATTCGTAATAACACGGGTTTTACCAGAGCCTGCGCCCGCGAGTACTAAGCAGGGACCACTAATATATTTTACGGCTTCATCTTGTTTAGGATTGAGTTTCATAACGACCAAAGAAATTTAAAAGACGCGCAATTTTAACGTAACCATTACAGCGAGCATAGCAATTGCCTTAATTAATTAAGGTAAAGATGATCATGTGTTAAATACCGCGGGTATAAGGTAATATTAGTTATTATCATTTAGGCAATGCCGAAGGGACAAATATGATCAACCCAGCAAAACTTGAAGAAATTGCTAAGCAAATTACTAGCAATATGCCACAAGGCGTAAAAAACCTAGCAGACACACTCGAAGGTAAAACAAAGCAAGTTCTACAAAACAAGCTTGCTGAGATGGACTTTGTGAGCCGTGAAGAATTTGATGTGCAAAGCCAAGTACTTATTCGTACTCGCGAAAAGTTAACCGAACTTGAAGCTAAAGTTTCATTGCTTGAGCAACAACTTAGCGCTAAAACTGACGCTGAATAATTATACCAATTGCATTAAATTAGTGTTCTATTATAGCGATAAGAAAATAGCTCAATAACAAGGCTAAAATTATGGTGCATAGTTGTTCTATATAAATAATTTTTAACGTAGTTAGTGAGTTATTTAATACGCTAGAATGATCATTTTTTTAATAAAATTGGTATTAATTTAATGTACAAAAAAGGCAGCTTAGGCTTAATGCCAGTCAGTTAAGCTGACTGGCATCTTTCTTTTTATGGGGATACTTAGATGGTTTTGGCTTAACCCATCGGG
>NZ_JADYWM010000020.1:0-90339 GCF_015864815.1 Pseudoalteromonas sp. NZS100 | reverse complement strand
TTTGTCGTTAAACAGGCCAAAGCTAACTTCCGCTTTCGTATCTTTGCAGTCTTAATCTCTATGTGTCTCAAGGTCGGCTTATGGCACTTATGCGACAGTCAGATTTGATTAAGCCCTAACAATCAAATCTGACGGATAAAGTTAATACTTATTCAGTTAAGTTAGTACAGTTAAGCTGTAGTAACTTCTGATTTAACTTCATTACATTATTGAATTTTTTATACTCAGGTGCAGGGTTTTGAGAGTAATTTAGGTCTTCCACCTTCTTTTTATAGTTAGTGTCTAAATCATAATCCTATTCAATTGCTCTAACTTAGCATGCGCTTCATCTGAAATATCAAAGAGCAATAATTCACTCAATCCTACAGGATTAATAGGCCGGTGGTTAAAATCACCATCTAGGGTTAGGTTATTTGCAACTTTAGCCAAAGGTGTTTTTGAATTATTTTTGAGGTTTGTTTCAGTCGTCTTTTCATTATTAATTAATCTATCTAAATTAATATCAAACAAATCACCTTCCTCTGCTAACACTTTAGGTGAGTTATCCAACGGTTCGAGCACAATACTTTTTTCATTCTCAATTTCAATATCAAAAATTTTAACTTTGCCTAATTCACCAGGAACATTCTCTGCAACACGTAATGCAAAATCAATTAAGTTAGGCTCAGCTGGCATAAACATAAATGCATCTTGGTTAACTGAATCAGTAATACGCAGAATGCGTCCTAATATTTGCCTAAAATAAAGCTCCGTACGGTAATTTGTTAAGTTACAGCATACTTGTAACCGAGGAATATTAGTGCCTTCACTTACCATTCCAACGCTAATCAGCCACTCATTATCGCTTTGCCTAAATCGCTTTATGATTTTGTCGGGCTCATTTTCGCTGCTAGTAACAATAATTGCGCTGCTGCTGAACTTGCTACGCATTATCGTATTAATTACATGAGCGTGTGAGATTGATGAAGCCACAATTAACCCTCCAGCTTTAGGGTTAATACTTCTAATCTCTTTTAGTTTAGCTGTAGCTCTAAGGAGCAAATTTTCAATAACTAGTTCGTTAGTAACAAGCTCAGAGTATGAAATAACTTTTGCCTTAAGCAATTCAAAGAAATTAGTAAAGGTCGTTGTTTCTTCGGAGTTTGTTAAAGTAATTTTATTATTATCTAACGCAATTATTTGCGGCACTCGGCATACTTTATCTGATATAGCTTCTTTTAACCCATACACATAATCACAGTTTATTTGGCCAGACTCATTACAGTAATTTGATAGAGCTATTGGCAAAGAGTCAGAACGCCAAGGCGTGCCAGTCAGCGAGAGTGTAAATGCAGCTTTTTCTTTAATTAAATTGAGGATAGGGCTCCCCCAAGAGTTTGCATCCTCAATTGAAGAACCCGCACAGTGGTGTATTTCATCAAATATTACAAAAACTCTATATTGTTCAAATAACTGCCAAACATTTGCATTTAATGTGCTTAGTGCTTGATATGTGTATGAATCACCTAGCGCACCTATAGAGCCATCAAATCGAGAATTAAATCGCAGAGATAACTCATCCGCAAAATCAGCAGAAACAACAGATGAAGGAGAAAAGCAGAGTATGATATCTACAAGCTTTTTATCATATAATTTTTTTGCTAATACCGAAGCCATTACTGTTTTTCCAGCCCCAGGTGTAGCTAACGTTAAAAAATGCTTAACAGTGTTGTTGTTGTTGTTGTTGTTGTACTTTGTTAGCGCTATTTTTATACATTTTTGTTGCCAATCACGTAACCGCATTAAGAGTGCCTTGTTCAGTTATATTTTCTAAAAGTATATTCAAAGCGGCAATTCGGCCTTTTAAATTTTGTTGTCGTTCTTGGGCAATTAAATATTGCCGTTTAAATAGCGTTTGATGTTGTGGATGTTTATCCCAAAGATTTATATAAGTTTCGAGAGTGCCTATACACTGCAATAATGCGTTATTGCATTCACTTAGCTCCTTTTGGCAATCAGCTTTAAAGTTACTCACATTTGGCATCGAGGATTGGGCTGGGATAATTTTACTTGGCTCAAAATAACGTGTTTTTGTGTATGTCGTTATCTTTCTGTTTAAAGATGTCGATGAATGTAACCAACCTTTACATACAAGCTTATTAAGCTGTGCGTAAATAAGCTTTCTAATTTTTACAGGGTCAAGTGTTTGGTCTTGATGCAGGGCAACATACGCAGTTCTAATTTCTACTACAGTAAAGCGATCAATATTACGCTTGCATATAATGGTTTTAATTAAGGGATCTAGCTTCATTGACAACTTAAACAAATTTAATTGATAGAAAGGTTTATTTATTGATATATATGTAAATAAGTTTCATTATATATCATGGGCTGGCAGGCTGCAATATGGGATTATTTACACTTTGCCTATGGATATTAGCAATGCAGCCCATACAAACGCTGATTGGTATGAATATAAAATTAGCGCGAACAAAATGCTCAATACCTCAAGCTCAGCTAGCTAATAAGCTCGGTATTGAGGCAAGCTACTTAAGCCGCATTGAAAAAGGCCGAGTTCCTGTTTCTTGTGAGCGAATTTATCAAATAATTAAAATACTAAACTGTGGACTAGAAGATATTTTCCCCGACCCATCAGAAGTAGGCATACAGTTAAGCAAAAATAAGTAATTGCAGCATTAATCAAAGCTTTTCATTTTATACGCTGTGAATACTTAATTTAAATATACAAAGAGATATAGTAACTATGAAATACAAACCAGAGGGGTGGGTAGTTTTAACATATCAATCAGTTGATGATGTGACATGGTATGCCATTTTTTGTTCTTGGAAGGGGAACGATATTTGGAGAGTAAGCTCTGGTTCTGAGGCTTTACCTGATTTATCACCATGCGGAAAATATTTGATTTGGCCTCAAAAATCAGGCTCAATCTATGAACTGCCAATTGATGGGGAAAATGGTTACACATTTTATACCGGCGCAGTTTTAGATGATTTATTAGCGAATGGATATAGTGATGGAACGAAGGTTAAACGTATCGCTTTGAATGGTATTTTAAATGCAGGCAAAGCCTGAGTTAGTACACAAGATCCTGTAATAGATTCATATTATCAACGTTAGCTTTTAGTGCATTCATTTATTAGCTTTTAGTGTATTCATTTATTAGCTTTTAGTGTATTCATTTATTAGCTTTTAGTGTATTCATTTATTAGCTTTTACCTGTGCTTACTTAAAGTTTTAAATATCTGACGTTATGCAAAGCTCATTATCTTCAAAAGTAAAACAAATAGACTAAAATCTGTATTGAACCCAACTCAAATAACTGACGCACTAAACAGAATACCTACTATTAAAAATAATTTTTTATACATAAACTTCAAGTAAATATATTAAGTCAAAACCTTTGTTCTTCACTTTGGGTATCACATTAGTGAGCGTGTGCTCATGGCACTGAGCTCAATTTCGGCAAAGAGCGAGAAACAGACGGTACTCAAGCTCGTTTTTGGACAAAAACGTTTTAGACGTCGGCTGTATTAAGTTAATTTCTATGGGCTAACGCCCATTTAAGGGGCTGATAATAGTTTCCTAAAATTGTGTAGCGCAGCGAAACCGAGCAAACTGTTAGCAGTCCCGCTTTAAATTCTTGTTAGGTGTTTTCTACACCTTTACGATATTTTTCACTATACCAGTCATGTACTTTAGGATGTTCAGAGACAATTCGGTTCAGCTTATTAAACTCACTGGCTCTAATTTTAATAAGAGATAATCTTTCGGAATCCCTCAAAGAACGTTCTCCGGAATCATGCTGCATTAGAACTTCTGTCATTCTCGATATTTGATTAAATAAATATCTATATTGTTGCACCACATTATCTTCTAACACCGAATACACCTAACAGCGTATTACCGAGAATTCCCGTTAACACTCAATGTGTCAATTTCCAGAATTATCAAAATACGATTTTTATTAATTTAATTATTAATAACTTACACATAGCCTAAAGGAATTACAATTGTTTAGACTCTCCTATAACCGTGAATTTACTTATTCGAGAACGGGTAAAATTACATTACGAGAATACGCATAAAAAATAGCTTTAAAATTAGCAGCTTAAATGTTTATGAAAATTTTAACGAGAAGCTAATTATATTACATAACGAGAATTGATTATTTATTCATTAACACGTTGAATGCCTGCTTCGCTCAAAGCTGCCATTAGAGGATTTACGTTAACTCATTTTGGGGCAGAAACGAGTTTGGACTTCCAGCTTTAACTAGACACTGGCTTATAATCTTAAAGTACAAAACGGAAATAAACTTCCGGCTATTAAGCTTATGTTGCTATGTTTAAGAAGCAAACTTCCGTTTCTAGAGTTTCAAAGGTAGTTATCGGAAACATACTTCTGTTTTTTATAGCGTTAACTTAGATAGCTATATGAGCAACTTTTCGTGGTCTTATTTGAGCGAAAACCAATCATTGAGATTGGCTGTATATAAGAGTTAATTAATTTCCAAACTGTGTCGTTCGTGCATATATTCAAGTAGACGGGGTACGCCCGTATATTGCACCATTTATCTCTACTCAAAAGTTTTAGAAAACATAGAGATAGTAATACTTCGGGTTATTTGCTAAAACTATTTAATGTAGAAGTGAGCGTGGCGTTGGCAGGAGTATATGTGATGAGCGAACTAATATTAAATTATCATTAGATTTGAAACCGAAGCTAGAATGAGCATGGATAATAAAGTACTCGAAAATAAGCAGTTCATATGGAAAATGCTAAAATCAGGTAAATGGACTAAAGAGCATCTTCTGTCGCTTAAATTTAAAGCTAATGACCAAAGTTGGAACGTAGCTTTAAAAGCAGCTCAAAAATGAAAGTATTGAGCCAGACGGAACTCGATATAACAACATGCAACATCGCTTTGAAAGCGTAAAATACTCAACAAAATGGCATTCTCGGGCTGGTAAATTTAGGCGAAAGTGATGAGGTTTTATTCTAACGCAAGCATCGGCTTGCAGGCTGGCTGCACTGCTTAATGTGTTTCCATCGTCCGCTTTAAATACTCAGGCGTACTTTGGCAAAGAGCGAGAAGCGGTCATTGGGATTGGCTAAATATAATTGTTTATTGAGCAGAATTTAGGTGTAATAGGTACATAGTTAACGCTGAGCAATACAGGGAAAGCTTAAACTATAATAGGTAAGCCGGTTTAGCTAGAACCTAAAAAGCAAATTCCCACAACATAAACACCACCAACGTTGACACATCGAGCTGGTAGGGCCTCAGCCAAACAAGCTCTTATGCAACACAAACAGCGTGTCGCATAAATACTAAAATGTTAGCTGTCTGAATTCACATTGGAGAAACAATTGAAAATATCAGAAATAAGCTCTCTGGATGATATTCAAGAGTACAAGAAGGCATCAAATCTTAGAGACGATATACAAAAACTTATCTTCCCGCTTAAAACTGAAGCGAGTAGTGATGAAGAACTACTAAGTATCGTTGAGTTTCTCAAAGTAAAGTGGTTAGGTTTTAAAGAGGGTCCATTTGTTTCAAGGCAAGCTGAATTTATTTATTATTTATCACAGCTAGAAGGAAAACAAAGAAATAGAGCTATCGGTATTACAGATGAGCATTACGAAGATACTACTATTGCCAGAAAGTGGTACAAGGAAGTTTCGCAACTAGTTCATCCTGACAAAGGTGGGGATGCAACGGCCTTCAATGTTTTGAGGAAACTATATGAGGTAATGGTTGATGTGAAGGAAGATGAAGATGAGTGATGAAAAAAATCTTCCAGTCGTACATTCTGCTAAAGATCTAACTATTATCTTTCCTGAACAAAATAAGCATATAAGTGATACAGAAGCGGAAAAGAACAGAAGCCTTATTACAGATAACGGTGCTTATACCAGTGATGGTAGAGCTTACATAGATAAAAATGCATTACCTCACTTATTGGCGACTGATAAAAAAGGTGCTAATCGTTTTTTCAACAATCTGGAAGATGATGATAAATTAGAATTAGGCAATCAAAATCTGGCTTCTATATCTTCTGTAAACAAAGAGTTATCTGAGCGGATTCAAGAGCCAAGAGATACCCTAAATAAGGAACGTCTTCGAGATTCGGAAGCTTGTATTAATGCCTTCCGAGATGCACCTGAACTAGAAAAATCTCGCGAAGTCGAAGAGTCAAAAAATAGAAAAGAGCAGTCTAATTTGAAAGCAAAAAAAATTAAGAGTGAAAACATAACTTCGTGTCAACTGACTGGAGATCAATTAGAACCTGATGCAGATGCACATCATATCGAACGGCAGGCCGATAACCCAAGAAGAGCAAGAGATTTGAGTAATATTGTTGTAGCAAATAAATCTCCTCATCGCGAAATTCACGCGGCGGGCGCAGAATCGTTAGAAGAGCTTTCCGCACTTTGTGCTGAGAAGGGTTGGAATGATCCAACAAAAGGCTAACAAGGCGCTCGATTATGATGGCAATGTCTACGTCCAACCATTAATTCTGTATTGATACATTAAGGTTTTTAAAGCCTTAATTTATCAATTTTTATCCATTCAACTATTTACCTAAATCTAGACCTACTTAAAATAAAGGTGAGACTTTAGTTAATAAATCTCAATTTAAGTGGCACAGGCTAGGTTGTCAACAAGCCCCTGATTTTATCAATCTGATGTCAATCTTCACGAAAAAATAAAGTGTCAAAGCAAATTCATACGTTTATCGGTTATGTTGTTAAAAATAAGGCATTAAATTGCTGTCAATTAATAATACAGTTTGACATTAACAAGAATTTTTGGCCAGACGACCCAGCCAACAGCGTTGCAACAAATAGAGTAAAGAGCAAAATGTAATTTGCCGTATTTTATAACTTTATTTACTTTAAATAGTGTGTTTTTATATTAAAAACAATAAGGAATGTTAAAAATGAAAATTATATTTGCTGCTTTACTTTTACTCTCATCGGGTGTCAGTGCTAACAATTACCAAGAAGAAGTTGATAAATTTTTTGAATTGTACTCTGATGAAAAAATAAGCGATGCTGTTGATTCCATTTACGCAAGTAATAAATATGTATCGTCGATACCTGACCAGGTAAAACAGATAAAAACACAGCTATCCTCACTTGATGATCTTGTTGGTGAAATTAATTTCATTAACAAGGTTTCTGATTATAAAGTTGGGGAGCTTTTTGTTCATGTAACCTACCTAGTAACCTACGATAGGCAGCCTATTCGTTTTGAATTTCAATTTTTTAAAGTGAAAGAAGGTTGGAGAATTTATTCAATGTCTTTTGATGACAATATCGATGAAGATATAAAAGAACTTGCAAGAAAAGCTGCGCTAAAAAATTAATGTATTAATAAATTTAGTCGTTTTAGTAAAAATACTTTTTTAGAAAGAATCGTTATGAAGTGCAAGCTAAGCTTTCTATTAATTATATTTCTTAGCCTCTTAGCCTCTTAGCCTTTTAGCCTTTTAGCCCGTGCCGATGAGCCGTTAGACCTAAGTTCTTTACATAGAATTATTACAACGCCATGACCGCAACACAAGCACCTAACGCAGGTGCTAAAGAGCTTGAGGCTTATCTTGTATTGTTAACCGATAATATTGGTAATCAGCATATTCCGTATCAACCGGATGACTCACGTACTCCTGATGGCAAAGAGCAGATACGCAAAGGTATGAGTTTTTACTTAGGTGCGCACACGTTGTTTGAAAGCACACTGCTTAATACATTTGTGTTTAATGATACAGGCTTTGCTATTCGTTATAAGAGTCATGCAAAGGGCATTCACCCGCAAAGTAAGCAGCCAATAGAATACACCTCCACACTGATGGAAGTGATTGAAATTGAAAACGGCAAAGTGGCGATGATCCGCAAGTAACACAAATAACAAATAAGGATATATATGAAACATTTACTTATCGCACTATCAATATTAATGCTTAGTGCATGCGCTAGTACAAAAAGTGATTTTAGATTTGATGGTTCTACACCTGAGTCAACTCAGGCGGGAGTTAATAAAGTTTTAAAGACATTAAAATCTCAAGATGTAATGCGCTTTATAGGCGCCTTAATTACAATTCAATTTTCTGATGTGCAAAGCGCAGAAGATGTTTTAGGCGACCCAACCATGATGAATGAAATGAATTATTTTATTATTGGTAAAAAAATTGATGGCTTAAATTATTATGAAGTACTGGAACTTGCGAGTACATCTTCATCGAAAGTGGAAGTTTCGGTAGCGAAATAGTTTCAGCTTTTTGTATTACATTAAATGTGTAATACCAATTCGCAATAATACTTAATCATTTTGCGAGGCTAAACGTGTCGCTACCTGCGTTAAAAAATTCTCATTTAGAACAACTAAATAGCTAATTTTTTGCCTAGCTATCAACACGTTTTTCCGCCCTCACAATAGACCACTTAATTAAGCGAATTGGTATAATTTTATGTCTATATTAAATATATTATTGAAAGTGCTAACGTTTTAACGCTATAAAACTTAATAGTAAGCTTTGTTTATACCTGCTCATGAATTTATACTACGCTTTAGTAAGAAGCTAATTATTATAATTTAGATGTAGAAGTCTAAAACATAAAATGTAAGCTACTTTGACTTAATTCTACACGATTAGATAGAGACTATGACATTAAGATTTTTTGTAATAATAGGTACTTTAATTTTAATGTGCTTTGTAACAAGTTTATTAGTTGGGTATCGCTATTTTTTTAGCCTGCCGACTATAAACACTAGTATTGAAGATTATCAAAATCGTGAATTACTGAGTCTTAAAATTGCGCTTGATAAAGAGTTTATATTTTTAGAAACACTCAATTATGACTACGCCGTATGGGATGATACCTATAATTATATGGCAGATTTTGACGCAGAATATGTAGATTCAAACTTTGTAGGGGATACCTTCTATTCTCTCAAAATTGATGGTGTGTTTATCTACGATGTAAACTTTAATATGGTGTACGGACAAGCGTATGATTATATGAAGCATACGGAGTTTGATGCGCCTGATTTAGATTTACAGGTTAATAAATTAAACCGCGCAATTATTCCTAATCCAAAAGCTGCTAATGACGACAATAGTTTAAGCCATTCTGGTTTTTTACAAACAGCGGGCGGCCCTGTTATGTTTGCATCGCATGTAATAAAGCGAACAGATAAAACAGGTGAGCCTGTTGGTACTATTGTTTTTATAAAAAAAGTAAGACCGTCGTTGATCAAATCCTTAGCGGAAATTGCACAAGTGGAGCTTAGCTATACACAAATAGCACACGGTAGTTCTTTAAACGATATTGCGACGCTTAAAGGGAGCCTCCAAGAAGAGGACATTGCCACTCAAAGGAAGAGGGTGATTCTAGATGTAAATGGTAAGCCATTGCTTGCTTTGAACATTAAGCACCATCACCAAACACTGCCAGTTTTATTTGATCATTATTTAAAGCTTATTTTGTTAATGTTTTTTGTAATGTCATTATTAGGTTTTTATATTGTAAATCGTTATTTTATTGAACCGCTTATTAGTGGTGCGTCCGCTATTAATTCAATGTTGGTTAAAAACGATTTACAGCCTTTGAGGTTCACTAATCAATTTTTAGAAATGCGCGTTTTAATTAGCGGTTTTAATGCGTTAATTAAACAAGTAAAAGAGCAAAATTCTAAGCTCGAAAAAATAAGTAAAATTGATGGGTTAACCCAAATTTACAACAGGCGTGCCTTTGATGAAATTATAGCGGCTCAGTGGGAGCAGGCTCAACAGCAACAAAATGCCTTTGGAGTAATATTACTTGATGTAGATCACTTTAAAAATTATAACGATTTTTATGGTCACCAAGGCGGAGACAACGCTTTACAGCTCCTAGCTGGTAAATTACAAAAAATGGCAAAGCAAAACACAGGAACAGTTGCGCGCTATGGCGGCGAAGAGTTCATATTATTCTTTAAAGAGCTTTCTTATGAAGAGTTTGTAAATATATCTCAGCAATTGCTTTTGGCGGTTCGGGAGTTAAATTTACCTCATGAAGCGTCGCCTGTACGTAAATATTTAACAATTAGTGCTGGGTGTGTATTTGCTACAAAAGAAACCTTAAGTGGTAATAATGTGTCTATTCAATCACTAATTAAAGAAGCCGACATAATGCTCTACGAAGCGAAAAACTCAGGTAGAGATAAAACATCAATCAAATCTATATAATTTAAGTCAATTATTAAAGATGCATCAGCTGTTTTTTATTATTAAACGCTCAAACCTCTTTCCCGCCATGGCTCTGTGCTAGGTCGTCAAGTTCGGCGCAAGTGTAATCAAAACCACTTTCGTCGTATTCGTATGTCACTTTTACACTATCGCCGCCATTAAAAAGTCGTGTTTTTACATCGTTAACCGGCCAGTCTTTGAGCTCGTGTAAAAATCGGTTAGCAACTTGTGATGATTCAAAACAATAGCGAATTTCTGTTTTCATAAATAATAAAGCTCTGGCTGTTTACCCCAGCTGCTAGCGCATTATTAATGGGGCGTTCATGATTCGGTTACAAAAAATAAAGAGTTAAATTGTAAATTTTGTGTTTCAATAAATGCATTAAACTCGGTACACACTAACGTACTTTAATTAACAAATGATGACGACTTTACATGCATTATAAATTTGCTCTTATCGCAAGCTCGGTTTTTATACTATGCGCTTGCGGTGGTTCAGGCTCCGATGATACGCCAACCGTTAACGGAAATAAAATCCCCATTTTGTCAGTCGCTGATATTCCTAGTGAATTAAGTAAAGGCCAAACAATTGAGCTAACAGCAATAGCCAGTGATAAAGACGGCACTATTACATCTGTTGTGTGGCAACAAACGCAAGGGCCTGAACTAATTAGTGGGCCTTTAGAGGCAACAACTACTTCAGTAACACTGCTAAATGCGCAAAGTTATAAGCCTGTTGATTATGCTTTTTCGGTAACAGCAACCGATAACGAAGGGGCAAGCAGTGTAAAAACGCTAAGCTTTACTGCACGTAATAATATGGATGACATTAGCGCCGCACGGTTACTACACCAAGCAACAATGGGACCTAAGCTTAGTGAAATACAAAACGCACAAGGTTTAAGCGAGCAGCAATGGCTTGATAAGCAAATAGCGCTACCTATTAATTATCACCGTGATTATTTAGTAAAGTTAAATGACGATGACGACTTTAAATACATAAGCCGCATAGACGCATGGTGGAAGGCAGTAATGCAAAGTGACGATCAACTTCGTCAACGTGTTGCATTTGCGTTAAGTGAAATATTGGTAGTTTCGGATGAAAACAGTGGCTTAAGAGGGCAACCTGAGGGCATGATCACTTATTACGATTTGCTACTAAAGCATGCCTTTGGTAGTTATCGTGACTTACTCGAAGATGTCACGCTTTCGCCTATTATGGGAACTTACTTAAGTCATTTGGGTAACGAAAAAGCGGACGATGCACTTAATATTCGCCCAGACGAAAATTACGCACGTGAAGTAATGCAGTTATTTACTATTGGCCTTGAAGAGCTAAACCTAGATGGCAGCGCTAAGCTTGATGCACAAGGTAATACTATTGCCACTTACGGACAGGTCGAAATAGAGGGCTTTGCACGCGTATTTACTGGTTGGACGTTTGCCGATAGTGAAACATTTAAGCGTAAAAGTCGTGACTATATTAAGCCAATGGAAGCATTTGACGAGTACCATTCGAGTAAACAAAAAACCTTACTAAATGGCGAGCTTATACCACAAGGTTATACAGCAGAAGAGTCAATGCAAATTGCGCTCGATAATTTATTTAATCATCAAAATGTTGCGCCATTTATTACTAAGCAACTTATTCAGCGATTAATCACGTCAAATCCAACCCCCCAATACGTTGAACGAGTAGCTAATGTGTTTATTGACAATGGCGCCGGTGTACGCGGCGATTTAGCGGCTGTAGTAAAGGCTATATATTTAGATGATGAAGCACGGCATTTTGGCTCAGTGCTTAACTATCAAGGTAAAATTAAAGAGCCTATTTTAAAAACCGTACAGTTTTGGCGAAATCTCGATGCTAAATCTTTGGCTGGTTACTATAAAACATGGAATTTAATAAATAGCTACGGGCAAGGACCCATGCAGTCGGCTTCGGTATTTAACTTTTTTAGGCCTGATTATCAAACCGCAGCTTTGCGAAATGAAGGTATTGTTGCGCCAGAGTTACAAATAGCAAACGATGCGACACTGATTGGCACCATGAACGCGCTTTACGCAAGTTTAGTGTGGAGTACCGCTGAAGCACACAGTGATTTAAATTCAAATGGTATTTATGTTTATATTCAAGACGACATGAATGTTTTAGAGAAAAACGGTGTTAGCGCGCTATTAACTCAGTACAACACGCTATATTTTGCAGGCGCAATGAGCAGTGACACACGCCAAGCATTACTTGATTTAGATGCCTACTTTAATGAAGAGCAATACCGTGAACGGGTTTCGTATTTATTATATATGATTGCTATTTCCCCTGAATTTAACGTGCAGTATTAGGAGCGCATAATGAGCATTAATAGAAGAGAGTTTCTGTCGTTATGTGTGAAAGGCAGCGTATCGGCTGCCGCGTTAACGAGCCTGCAATTACAAGCATTAACTGGAGCGACTAATGCCGTTGAGCTAGGTGATTACAAAGCATTAGTGTGTGTGTATTTATACGGGGGGAATGATTCGTTAAATATGCTCGTTCCGCTTGAAGGCGAGCAACGGAGTTTGTACGAGCAAAGCAGGCAAAACCTAGCGGTAGAGAGCCCACTTGAGCTAAGCATTAAAAGCCAGTTTGCCGGTGGAGTCGGTATTCATCCTTCACTTGAACCGATACAAAATGTGTTTGAATCTCAAAATTTAGCATTTATAGGCGGGGTAGGTACTTTACTCGCTCCCACAACATTGAATGACTATAAAAATAAAACAATAGGTTTGCCTAAGCATTTGTTTTCGCATAACGATCAGCAAGCTGCGTGGATG
Organism: Pseudoalteromonas sp. NZS100; assembly: GCF_015864815.1. Classification (NCBI taxonomy): domain Bacteria; kingdom Pseudomonadati; phylum Pseudomonadota; class Gammaproteobacteria; order Alteromonadales; family Pseudoalteromonadaceae; genus Pseudoalteromonas; species Pseudoalteromonas sp. NZS100. The sequence goes on along the minus strand of NZ_JADYWM010000020.1, from coordinate 77,289 downwards.
TATGGTCGAGAAAAACAATCACTTAATAGCGGGTGGGGCGCACGACTTTTAGAGCGTTTAGAGTTACAAGATGAGTTTGCAGCTAATGTATCACTCGACGGTACTAATTTATGGCAAACGGGAAGTGCTAGCAATGCATTTGCGCTTAACAAAAGCGGCATTAGTAGTATTAACGCGTTTGGAGGGTATCAACCTCGTAGCGAGCACGTAACCGCTATTATGAACCGCTTACTAGGCAATACGAGCCATCCGTTAAGTGCAGCTTATGCCAATGGCTTAACAAGTGCGATAAACAACACTCAAGCAATGAACAGCGCGTTAGAAAGCGCGCCTGCACTTATTACCCCATTTAGCGATAATAGCCTTAGTGAGCAATTTGCCGCAGTCGCTAAAACAATTAGCGTACAGGCAAAATTGAGTACTCAGCGCCAAGTGTTTTTTGTTTCTATGGGGGGGTATGATACCCACGACAACCAATTAACAACGCACCCTGCTTTATTAAATACGTTAGCTCAAAGCTTAAGTGAATTTGATAGTGCAATGAAAGAGCTTGATATGGCTGATAAAGTGACTACGTTTACTATGTCTGATTTTGGTCGCACGTTGACCTCAAATGGCGATGGCACTGATCATGGTTGGTCAGGGAACCAAATAGTAATGGGCGGCGCAGTAAAAGGCGGCAATATATATGGCGAGCTATTAACTCAACATTTGGATGGCCCACAAGATACCGGTGGCGGGCGTTTAATTCCAAGTGTTGCTAATGAGCAGTACTTTGCCACACTGGCTCAGTGGTTTGGTGTGCCAAGCTCTGAGCTTGTTGATATTTTTCCAAACTTGAGTAACTTTGATCACACAACATTGGACTTTTTTGTGTAATTAGTCGCTAATAGTAATCTAAAAGCACTTGTTAGTAGTATAAGCTACTGTTTAATAGTGCTTAATTGTTTTAATAATAAAAATCACACAATATAGGAATCATAAAATGAAAGTTTTAGTGAGCTTAGTTAGTCTAATCGCCTTTTTACTCGTCATACTGCCAGGGCCTTTGTATAAATTTGGTATTGTAGAGCTAGGAACTGCGTTTGCTGGTTTTAAATTTGGTGTTTACGCTGGTGGCGCTGCATTGGTGCTACTTATAGTACAAGCGTTATTTATGCGTAAAACGTTAACGCTAAGCAGTGGTGTTATTGCGCTTGTGTTTTCGGTTGTGGCTATTGCTATGCCACTTAATATGATGAACAAAGCTAAAAGCGTACCGGCAATTCATGATATTTCAACAGATTTAGTTAACCCACCAAAATTTGTAGCAATTGCGCCACTACGTGCTGAAGCACCAAATCCAGTAGAGTACGCGGGTGAAGAAACGGCAGTACAGCAACGCAAAGCATACCCTGAACTGGCAACGTTAAGCTTTGCACAATCTAAAGCCGATTTGATGGCAGCAAGCGAACAAGCAGTTAAAAATCTTGGTTTTGCAGTAGTAAGTGCAAACACGGCTACAGGTATTGTAGAAGCTACTGATACAACAACATGGTTTGGTTTTAAAGACGATGTGGTAATTCGTATTAAAGATGAAGGCAGCCAACGTTTTGTTGATATTCGTAGTAAGTCGCGAGTAGGGCGTAGTGATTTAGGAAAAAATGCAGAGCGCATTCATTCAATTATTAATGAACTAAACAGCTTACTTGCAAAATAATTAAATTTAGCGCCCTAGTACTAATGATTGAGCCCAAACACTGTTTGGGCTTTTTTTTGTGCCTATTTTATATTGTCAGGTTCTATTCACGGGCTATGGACTATGCTGTTGATGATTTAAATTTTTAACCACTATGGAGTTATTATGAAAACAGTAGGATATGCAGCAAAAAGCCAAGGTTCTGAATTGACAGAATTTTCTTTTGAGCGCCGCGATTTACGAAATAACGATGTAGAAATTGAAATTTTATACTGTGGTGTGTGCCATTCAGATTTACACGCCGTACGAAATGATTGGGGTGGCAGTGACTACCCGCTAGTACCAGGGCACGAAATTGTTGGTAAAGTTATGTCGGTAGGTAGCGACGTTAAAAAATATAAGCAAGGCGACACAGTTGCTGTGGGTTGTATGGTTGATTCGTGCCAAAGTTGCGATCAATGTGATAACGACGAAGAGCAATTTTGCCGCGAAGGCATGGTTGGTACTTACGCAGGCAAAGACCGCGTTAGTGGTGAAATGACCCAAGGTGGGTATTCTAAACATGTTGTTGTACGCGAAGAGTTTGTACTTTCTGTACCAGAAAATTTAGACCTTTCTCGCGTTGCACCGCTACTTTGTGCAGGTATTACTACGTATTCGCCACTTCATAAGTGGGGCGTAAAAAAAGGTAGCCGTGTTGGTGTTGTTGGTCTAGGCGGGCTTGGTCACATGGCCGTTAAAAATGCAGTTGCAATGGGCGCAAGCGTTACGGTAATTGGTCGTAGTGAGTCTAAAAAAGATGATGCGGTTAAATTGGGTGCTCAGCACTATTTAGTGTCATCTAATGATGACGAAATGAAAGACTCGCAATCTGCCTTTGACGTCATTATAGATACGGTACCTGTAAAACATGATTTATCTATTTACACACCGCTACTTGATGTAGATGGTACATTAGTTATTGTTGGCCAAGTTGGCCCTGTAGATGAGCTAAGCACGGTGCCACTGTTAATGGGTCGCCGTCGTATTGCAGGCTCACTTATTGGTGGCATTGCACAGACGCAACAAATGCTCGACTTTTGTGGTGAAAATAACGTGCTACCTGAGTGCGAAATGATCAACATTGACGAAATTAACACGGCATACGAGCGTATGGAAAAATCTGACGTACGATACCGTTTTGTTATTGATATGGCATCGTTAAACGCTTAATTTCACCTAAAAAGAGCCGCTAATTAGCGGCTCTTTTTGTATTTTAAATTAACTCGAACTCAAGTTAATTAGCTGCTTGCGCTGTTGGTTGCTGTTTGTTTAGTTGTAAATAACTTAATAGCCACATACCCAAACCACCTAAAAACAATGCAGCTGCTACGTAACCTGTTTGATTAGGTGCAGCACCTTGCGCTATTGCAATTCCGCCAACCCAAGGACCTATAGCATTGGCAGTATTAAATGCGCACTGTACTAAGGCACCAATCATCGCGTGACCTTCGGGTGCGACGTCCATTAAAAGCGTTTGAATCAGCGTAGCCAAGCCCACACTGCAACCAATAAAGAAGATCACCGCGTAAAGAGCCCAAATATTATGGCTTGCAGTTACATATGCAAAGGCAAATACAATAGTACATACAAGCGCAAGGCCAGTCGTTTTAATTGCTGATTTATCGGCAGCTTTACCCAGTACATAGTTACCGAGTGTACAACCGATACCAAACATTACCATTGCGATAGAAATAGTATACGGGGCTGTTTTTGTTACCACTAATATGGTGTCGGCAATGTAAGTATAAATACAAAACACTCCGCCAAAGCCAATAATTACAATACCCAAAATGGACCAAACCAGTTTATTTTTAAGTACGCCAAACTCGTTTAGTAAGTTAGAAGGCTTAGCGTTATCTATATTAGGCACTACTTTATAAACAAAAACAAAAGCAATAAAGGCCAGTACTGCAGCGCCAGCTAAACAATAACGCCAACTTAAATTTTGACCTACAAGTGTAACTATAGGCACGCCAACAATAGTAGCCACAGTTAAACCCATAAACACCTTAGACATAAAGCTAGCACGCTTACCTTTTGGGGCAATATCTGATGCTAATAAAATAGCAGCACCAAAATATGCACCATGAGGTAAGCCACTTAAAAATCTAAATATTACAAGCTGCTCAAGCGATGTTGCCATCGCGCTTAACCCGTTTGAGATAAACATTAAGCTTATAAAAATGAGCAATGCTTTGCGCTTTCTCATATTAGCAGTAGTGAGCATTAAAATAGGGGCGCCAACTACAACACCAATGGCGTAAGCACTAATTGCGTAACCACTTTGTGAGGGCGTTGAGCCAAATGTTTCGCTAATAAGTGGCAGCATAGGCATCATCGAAAACTCAGATAACCCTAAAATAAATGTGCCAAGTGCTAATACGAGTAAAATAGCGGTTCTGTTAAGTTGACTAGATGCCGACGTTACATCTGATGTCATAGATGATCCCTTAAGATTTTATTTTAAAAGTGAAACAGCACAATAAATTCTGAATAGAAAATATTATATGTATGCTTAAATTTTGGTGTGAGAGGGTAGTCTGTGAGAGTGCTATTTTAAGTTAAAAAAAGTACAGAGTCATGCATAAATTATTGCTTTTTGTTAGGTTTTTAAAATGTTAATTAGAAGAAAACACCACCTAATATTTATAAAATAAAAAAACTATTTATAAAGCATATATGTATAAGATATTAAATATTAGCCGAAAGGTTATTTAAAGCTTATATTTACAGTATAGTTACATATTTGTTTAACGTTATTCTGCTAATGTTTTTACTAATTTACTCCTTAAGGTTTTTATATGTTTGGTATTTCTAAAAGAAACGCAAAAATTGAAGAAATGGAGCTTCAATTAATTCAAAAACAGTCTATCTTGTCGGCAATTAACAAGCATGTGGCTTATATAGAGTTTACACCGGAAGGAATAATATTAGACGCAAATCAGTTGTTTCTGGCTACTGTTGGTTACAACAAAGAGCAAATAATTGGCAAGCACCATCGCATGTTTTGTGAACCTGAATATGCAAAGTCAGACGAATATAGCCAATTTTGGCAAGCATTAAAAACCGGAGATTCTAAATCAGGATCGTTTTTAAGATACAAAGCTAATGGCGATAAGCTTTGGCTTGAGGCAACTTATTTTCCTGTAGAAGAGCGCGGCGTAGTAACTAAAGTTATTAAAATAGCCTCTGATATTACGACCAGTTATATACAAAGAAAAGCGCAAGAAGCTATTGCAAACGCACTCGATAAAGCATTAGCTGCAATAGAGTTTACCCCACAAGGTAATATTTTAAGCGCAAATCAAAACTTTTTAGCAACAGTAGGCTACAGCTTAAAAGATATTGTAGGTAAACATCATAAAATGTTTTGTACTGAAGTGTTTTATGAGAAAAACCCACACTTTTGGAATGAATTAGCGCAGGGGCAGTTTAAGTCAGGAAAATTTAAACGTATTGCCGCCGACGGTTCAGAAATTTGGCTAGAAGCTACTTATAACCCAATATTAGATAGCAAAGGTAATGTAATTAAAATAATTAAGTTTGCATCAAATATTACTGATCGTATACACAATAATAATGCAGTGACTGAAGCCGCTGCAATCGCGTATGAATCGGCGGTAGCTACAGCGCAAACCGCTAAAAAAGGTTCTGAAATATTACAAAGCTCTGTTGCAAACTCAGATGCCATTGTAAGCCAAGTTCTTAAGTCAGTTGATTTAATTAAAAATCTTAATGAACAATCAGCTGTAATAGGCTCCATTGTTTCTACAATCAGCAGCATTGCTGATCAAACTAATTTACTTGCACTCAATGCTGCTATTGAAGCTGCACGTGCTGGTGAATACGGTCGAGGTTTTGCTGTAGTAGCTGACGAAGTAAGGCAACTTGCAGCCAGTACGAGTAGTTCAACTAATGAAATAGCGACCGTTGTTAAAAATAACCAAGAGCTCACTAATGATATATCAAGGCAAATTACGTCGGTTTCAGACTCTTCAGAGCAAGGCCGAGAGCTTATTGCGAATGTATCTGAGGTTATTAAAGAGATTGAGCGAGGGGCTGATATTGTTTCTCAAACAGTCGCTGAGTTAAATGTATAGAACTTATCTTATTTATACCAATCTACAGTAATACTTAATGAACTTGGGAGACTAAACCTGACTTTGTTAAAAAATTCTGACATGTGTTTGCAAGAGTAATTACCTAGAGCAACTAAAGAAGGAGGTTTTTTATTACATCATTGACCCAATTTATTATCTCAAAATTGACCTTTTAATTAAATGAATTGGTACCAACAAAATAGTTGGTACCAATTTATTTTACTTATTTAAATTCTCTTCAAAAAAAACAGCCATTTTTGTATAAAACTCGGTGCGATTTTTTGGCTTATGATAGCCGTGCCCTTCATCTCTAACCATTGACTCGTAAGGGTAACTTATTCTATCTAGTTCATTAGTTAAAGCTTCATATTGCTCCATCGGGACCCTCACATCATCTTTACCATGAGCAATAAACAGCTTTGCTTTTATTTTATCAACGTTGAAAGATGGTGAGCGATTTTGCATATCTTCTAAATCGGTGCCATGCACCATATCTAAATATTTTCTGCCAGATTCTCTAGTCGGAATATCGCCACTTTTCTTCATCTCCGGTATTGAATAAACACCTACGTAGCCAATTGCACATTTATAAAGATCTGGCTCTCGGACAACGCCCATTAATGCGGCATAACCACCATAACTTCCACCATATATACAGATTCTGTTTTTGTCTGTTATTCCTTGGTTTATTGCCCAGTAAGTAGCGTCTGTGACATCATCTTGCATTTCACGCCCCCACTTTTTATAACCACTTTTTTCAAATTCATTTCCATAACCACCAGAGCCTCTGAAATTTATTTGAATAACGGCATAACCTAATGACGCGATGTATTGCACCTCTTTATTGTATCCCCAAAAGTCTCTTGGGCCATGAGGGCCGCCATGAGCCACTACGATAGTAGGTAGGTTTTTATCTGCAAGCCCTTTTGGTATTGTTAAATACCCACTTAAATCTACGCCATCACGAGCTTTAATTTTAAATGGTTCCATTGTTGATAAACTTTTTTTATCGATTTCAGGTGAGCTTGAAGCAATAAATGATGCTTGTTTTTTTTCAATATCATATAAATAAAATGTAGTTGGAGTAGTATCTGCTTCTACTTTAAAAACAGCTAAGTTTTTACTTTTAGAGTGGCTTGTGAATTCTAATCTATAGTTTTTAAAAGTGTCGCTTAAGCTTTTATAAATAGCGTTTTCATCGTTTGAATCAAAGTACTTATATTGAGGGTAATCAGGGTCAAAAGTTACCCCAATTACATTACCTTGAGGCCCAAAAATTGCGTCTGTAATATTTACGCTATCGTTTGCGGCGAGAAGGCTAAGTTCTTCATTGACTAAATCAAGAGCATAAATTGCAATTGTTTTTCTTCCTGAATCATTGAGTATAAAAGCTTTATTACCTTTTAAGTTCATTCCTAGAAAATTCAGTCGATCGCCTTTATTGTAATTTAATTTCTTAAGATCTAAAGACTGCCACTCGCTTTTAACTGTCTTTCTAAAATAAGCTTTAAGGTCACCTTTACCTAGCTCTTGTTCTTTATCTTCTTTGTAGCTGAATGCTATTCGTGGATTACCACTAATATCTGTAGTTATACCAAAAACATCTTCTTTTGGCTGACCTGCTACATAGTCCATTTTCCCGTTATAAATATTAAGTTTATGAACTTTTACTGCAAAATCGTCATTATAGTGGCCTTTAGTGACTAGAATGTTTTCTTTATCGTTTGGTAATATACTGATTATATTAATAAAAGAAGTGTTTGAAAATAAAATTTCTCTGCGGTTAGAACCATCAAAATTAGCTGCAACGTAATAAGGACGACTTCCTTTTGTATCTAAGTAGCCTACAGTTTTGGCGACTGACATCATAAATCTTTCGTCGTTAAGCCAAGTAACCGTTTGTATTTTTTGATATTCTCCGAAAGAAAATGCGGCAGTCGTTTTACCTGTATCTTTTTCTAGAATAACTAGCTTTACTTCAGTGTCTTCATTATAAGTTATAGAATAAAATTGACCGCCAGGAGATATTTTCACTTCAACATAACCACTTACATCAAAAAAATCTTCTAATGTATTTTTACTATGTAAATTAAAGCTTAATATCATTAAGCACAAAGCTATAAAACTTCTTGTTAACATTTCACTTCCTTTTTTACAGTGTTCTTGTGTTTTTAGTAACCTTTATTTAACAACTCTATTTTATTGTGTTTTTCCTCTTTTTTCCTCTTTTTTGTGAATTTAATTGTAATGCTTTGTAAATAAAATACTTTTAGCTATTGTAAAGTGAGCTGTATTTCTGGGAGTTAATTAAAAATATAACTAAAAGTAATGGGCCTTATGTTCTGCCATTAGTCAAAAATTAATAAAATAGTTAAAATTTTCACTCCAATTTTTTAATTAAACCTAGGTCGATTCGTTTAATAAAAGCACTTAAGATCATGCTAATTTGATAAAGTGCGACAATATGTCGCGCTTTTGCTTTTGCAACTCACACTATAATTACGCCAATTATTACAGTGGCATAAATTAACAATGGTTTATAAAAGCAAAACTCAAAAAACATATTTACTAACGCCTGTCGCACTTTTTATTAGCGGTGTGCTATCTCCTTTTGCATTTGCCGACGATACGTCTTTAGAAGTGATTGAAGTACACGGACATGCTCAAAATAAGCATTTAGCACTTGGTTCGTCAGAATCGTTATTAAGTGATTTAGGTGTCGATTTTTCAGCAGCGGGCGGCGTATCTAACCTACCTATTTTAAATGGTTTAATGGGCGACAGAGTTAAGGTGTTAGTTGATGGTGCAGATGTAACCGCTGCATGCGCTAATCATATGAACCCGCCACTTTCGTATATATCGGCTAATCAAATTACGTCTTACAATGTGGTTGCAGGCGTGTCGCCAGTAAGCGCAGGCGGCGATAATATTGCCGGTGTAATAAGCGTTAATTCTATTTCACCACAGTATAGCGATAGCAATGAATTAGGTTGGCACTCAGGTTATGTGTCAGCAAAGTACAGTAGCGTTGATAACGGACGTAAACTTGGCGTTGGTGCACGTTTAGCAAGTGACACGTTTAGCCTTAATTATCAGGGTTCGTTTAGTGACGCAGATAGTTATGAAGACGGTAACGGCGATGTAGTATTAGATACATTGTATCGAGCACAAAATCATAGTTTAACCGCAGCTATGCGCGATGATAAACAGCAATTAGTTATAAAGCTAACGCATCAAAGAATCCCGTATCAGGGATTTGCAAATCAGTATATGGATATGACCGATAACACCAGTTACGGTGCAATAGCTCAATACAAGCGTTCCTTTGAAAACAGCGAACTTGAAGGGCAAGTTAACTGGCATAGTGTAAAGCACGAAATGGGTTTTTTCAGTGAAGAAAAAACAGGCATGATGCGAATGAAAACCGATGCACAAGATATAAGTACGCAGCTTAAATGGCGTATCGCGCTTGATAAAAACAGCAGCATTTTAATCGGTCAAGAATATTACAATTACAGCATTGATGATTGGTGGCCAGGTATTGAAGGCTCAACCATGATGGGACCAGACGATTACGTAAATATAAATAACGGTAAACGAGAACGAATAGCTGCATTTGCAGAATTTGAGAGCCAAGTAAATACAAAGTTATGGTTAAACGCAGGCGTACGCATTGAAAGTATTAATACCCACGTTGGAGAGGTTCAATCTTACAACGATGGTATGAGCATGACGGATATGGACGATATGAGCGACATGAGTAGTATGGAAAGTATGACCATGAGCGATACGGATACGTCTACAGATAATACCATTGCTGCTGAGAATTTTAATGCTGGCGACAGAAATAAAACCGACACTATAGTTGACGCTAACTTATTAATTAACTACCAAATAACAAATTATGATGAGCTGCAATTTGGTCTTGCCCGTAAAAACCGAGCGCCTAATTTATACGAGCGATACAGTTGGGGTGTAAGCACCATGGCAACCACCATGATTGGTTGGTATGGCGATGGTAATGGCTATATTGGTAACCCTGATTTAGACGTTGAAACAGCGCATACAATAAGTGCTACTTATATTAAATCGGCTAAAGATGAGCGTTGGCGATTAAGCACCAATGTTTGGTATACAGATGTGAGTGACTATATTGATGCTGATATTGTAAGAAGCTTCAATAGTTATGACTTGGACAATACAACGCGTAACATTTTTCAGTTTACTAATGTAGATGCTATTTTGTATGGTGCAAAAATAGATTTAACAGCCAACATTTATGAATCTAAGCAATTAGGTAACTGGCAGTTACACGCTAACGTTACTAATACGAGAGGCAAGCGCGACGATACTAACCAGCCGCTTTATCAAATTAAACCACTGCAAACCCAGCTAGGTATTAGCCAGCAAATAGGTCGATTTGAAAACGCGTTATCTTGGCAGTGGGTAGATACTAAAAGCCGTGTAGATAATAATCGTTTTGAAAACCAAACAGACAGCTACAGCCTGGTTAATTTAAGCTCTAAAGCCACATGGGATTCATTAACGCTAAGCGCAGAAGTGAGTAACGTGTTTGATGAGTACTACCAACTCCCGCTAGGGGGTGTAAGTATTGCGGCACTTAAACAAGATAGCAGCAACGGGTTTGAACAACTTGCAGGGCAGGGGCGTTCATTTAATGTAAGCGTTAGTTACGCGTTCTAATTAACCTCATATTCAAATTTAAAATAAAGCAAAAGCCATAACCACGTTATGGCTTTTTTTGCGCTTTAATAATTAAGCCGTAAACTTATTTTTATGAAATGTTTGTACGCAAAAAGCGTTCTATTAAGCACGCTTGTATTAATTTTACAGCGTTATTTTAAGGCAATGCAGTAAAAAGCAGTAACTTGTTCATCACCCAATAATTAGGAAATACAGTGTTTAAGCAATTTAAAAATAAAGTGATGGGTGCGCCAACAGCTATGGCCGGTTTAGCTTTGGGTATTGCTAGTATGGGATGGACATGGGAAAACGTTTTTAATTTAAACTCCCAAGGGCAATTTTTGGGAGCGGTACTAGCTGGCGTATTAGTTTTACTTTTGGCTGCTAAGTTTTTACTACACCCTCATTTATTAAAAGCCGATTTAGCACACCCAGTTGCAGGAAGTGTGATCCCTACATTTGCAATGGCTAATCTTGTTATTTCAAACTCAGTTGGGCAATTTAACTCATTAGCTGGCGACATTATGTGGGTTTTAGCTTTTGTGCTGCATCTCAAATTTTTGGTGAGTTTTTTATACCAGCGAGCAAAAAAGTTTAACTTTGAGGATATGGCGCCCAGCTGGTTTGTGCCGCCAGTGGGGATAATTATTGCAGATGTTACTTTTTCGGGAAATCCGACATTAGCGTGGTTAGCTTATAGCGCACTGGTGATTGGTATATCAACGTACAGTATTATGCTGCCAATTATGTTTTATCGCTTTTTATTAGCATTAAAAAGTGACTACGAAATACAGCCAACACTTGCCATTTTAGCAGCGCCTGCCAGTTTAACATTAGCGGGGTATTTTCATATTGTAGCTAATCCATCACTCTTTATAGTGGGGGCATTATTTATATTAGCGATAATAAAAACACTGATTGTTTATGTGTTATTTATAAAGTTATTACGCAGGCCTTTTACGCCGAGCTACGCTGCTTTTACATTTCCAATGGTTATTGGGGCAACTGCATTATTTAAAATGAAAGACTGGATGCAAAGTATAAACCTCGCAATACCATATGTAGATGCAGTTAGTTACTTAGCTACGTTTGAACTTATAGTTGCCACGGCAGTAGTTGGTTATGTAAGTGGTCGGTACTTTTGCCACTTTAAACTATCAAAGGAACAGGTAACGTAGAGTTACTCTTGGGTTGCCTGTGGCTCATTACTTTCTTGTTCAGCTAGTTTTTCGCGCTCAGCTTTTGACACATAACCAGGTTTGTTGCTTTTATGTAGTTTAGCGTTAGTGCGTTTATCTTTCTTTTGAAATTTAGTGACGATTTTTTTACGACGGTTCACAATTAAATACCCTGTTAATTTTAAGTCGCGCATTATACAGTCATCCTCATAAAAGCTGCTATATAAATATTTAACATGAACTCTGGGTAAGAGATTTACCAGCGTATTGAACTATAGTGATATTTAAAATTATTTTCTCTAGCCAGAGATTTTCAGTGAAAACAAGGCGAACTTACGCGTCAATAGCTGGCCTATTGCAAGTAAATTCAACGCAGTTAGCGCTGAAAATAGCTGCTTGAGATAGATTTACTATCCAGAGTTCAGGTTATTTACCTTAAGTTACCTGTGTGTTGAGCGTAAAGAGCTATAAGTAAGTAACTCATAGCGTTATAATTACCGCTCTTAGTTATTAATTAAATGGGAATTGTTTTGAAAAAGTTAGCTTTAGCCAGTATTGCTTTATTTGCGTTTGGTGCTCATGCACAGTTAAATAAAAATATTGATAGCGTTGCCGATTACGCAGTAAATACCTACCAAAATGCTCAAATACATACACTTACTAACTTAGTGGCTTTTCCGACCGTTAATAAAAGCGACATTACAGCTCCTCAAAATCCCGATTTTATTGGCTTTAAAGCACTTTTAAAAATGAAAGCCGCAGAGCTTGGTTTTGACTACCAAGATTTAGGTTACACCGTATTAATAGGTATGGGCGAGCAAAGCGAAAAAGTAACGGTAGTAACCCACGGCGACGTGCAACCTGCTAATGCTAGTAAATGGAAACAAAGTCCTTTTATTATTGATACATCTGAACCGGGAAAATTAGTTGGTCGTGGTACGGAAGACGATAAAGGTGCAATAGCAACAGCGCTTTACGCCATGAAAGCAATTAAAGATAAAGGCATAACGCTTAATAACCGTATTGAGCTGATGATTTATCTTGCTGAGGAGTCTGATTGGGGTCCGCTTACTCAATTTATGAAAACGTATGAACAACCAAAATATGCAGTAACGATTGATGCATCATATCCTGTAGTGGTTGCCGAGAAAGGCTGGAGCTTAATTGCTCCTACCTTTAATGCAACATCACCACAAACGGGTTTATATGTAAAGGATGTAACTGGCGGTGCGTTTAGAAGCCAAATTCCAGAAGATGCCAGCTTAGTACTTCACAATGCAGACGCTGCACTTATTAATACATTAAAAGCAAAAGCCAAAACATTAAATAAAGTTGAGTTTAACTTTAGTGAAAAAAGTAATGGTTTAGCAATAAGTGTTAAAGGTATGTCGGCGCATTCATCAGAGCCGGAGTCGGGTATAAATGCGATTGCGTATTTAGCTGAGTTATTTAAAGGCGTGGAGCTTGAAAATAACAGTGACGGCGAGCTAATCGACTTTGTAAATCAGTTAATTGGTTTAGATATTCACGGTAAACAGTTTGGCGAAATAGCCTATAAGCACGACTTTATGGGCCCGATGACAGTGGCACCAACCGTTATTGAGCGCGATGGTAATACGCTAACGCTTGCTGTAAATGCACGTCGCCCTATGGGTAAAGACGAAGCTGTATTACAAAAGCAAATTGATGATGCGCTCGCTAATTGGCAAGCCACTAACAATGTAACGCTTGCCAACATAGAAACAATTATTGGCACACCTATGCTCCTTGATAGCGCGCCGCATGCGCAAAAGCTGCTTGATATTTTCAAGCATTTTACGGGCGACGAAAAAGCTGACTTTGTATCAATAGGTGGTGGCACTAACGCAAAGCTGTTTGATAACGCGGTATCGTTTGGTCCTTCAATGCCAGGTAAACGCTACACAGGTCACTCAGAGCATGAATTTATGACACTTGAGCAACTTGAACTGAATTTACGTATGTACACAGCAATGATGATAGAGCTAGGTAATATGTAGTTTAAGCCTTACTTAAATTCAATAAGGTTTTAATAAATAATAGGTGTTGGGTATTAATCAGCACCTATGTCCTCAAAATTTACTTCAGGCAAGTTTTCAAAGCTTGGTTTGGCAAATAAATACCCTTGCATAAGCTCAACACCTGCGTTTTTAAGCCACTTATATTCTTCTACTGTTTCAATGCCTTCAGCTAGTGCGGTTATGTTTAAATCGCGAAACATATTTAAGCAATGAGTTACTATTAGTTGGCGTTTTTTGTCGTTGTTAATATCGCGTATGAGCGCCATATCCAGCTTTATAATATCTGTTTGAAAGTCAGCCAATAGATTTAAACCAGAATAACCTGCACCAAAGTCATCGGTGGCGGTTTTAAATCCAAGAGACTGATAGTAATCAACAATGCGTTTAATGTGTGCGGTGTCTTCAATTTTTTCAACTTCAGTAAATTCAAACATAATATTTTGAATTGGGAAGTTATACTTTTTTGCAGCTTCTAGTGTGGTGCGTATACATCGCTCTGGTTTATAAATAGCATTAGGTAAAAAGTTAATGCTTAGCATTGATGTTATGTCCAGCTTTGCGGCTAGTTGAATGGCTTTAATACGACAAAGCTGATCAAATGCATAGCGGTTGTCTTCATTCACTTTTGAAATAATTGAATAAGCAGACTCGCCATTTAAACCCCTAACCAATGCTTCATAGCCATAAATAAGATTAGTTTTACAGTTTATAATCGGTTGAAAAGCCATAGAAAAATCAAATTCAAGATCGTTGGCGTCAGCACAATTACTACATGTCACTTTTTCACAATCTTTTGATTTTTCGATCACTTAGTTCATCCTCTTATGTTTATTTTTAAAGTTAGTTGAGGGTAGATCCTAACACAAACAGATTAAAGTATTAGTTTATATTTTTTTTAACGTAATAAGTAATTATTTATATGTGAGTGATATTATGACTAATGTCATGCTATTTAATGACATTTGGCAGGGGTTTACATTTCGTTTTTATATAAAAATAGATTTATACATTAACGGGAGGATAAACATGAATACATCAACAACAATATTTCAAAGTTTTAAACAGTATGCAGTTGCTTTAGTGTTTTTAGGATTAATTAATTTAATTACATCACCAAACACCTTATGGGTGATTTGGCCCGCGCTTGGCATGGGGATCGCTTTATTATCTGAAGTCTTAGGTATAAGCAGCTCTAAAAAGGTATCTTGATGATTAGTAAGCCAAGTAATAATTTACTTGGCTTTAATTTAATGTGCTTTATTTACAGTAATCTAAACCTAAATATTTAAAATGCTGATTGAAGTGTCGCATCTAGTGATATTTCGGTATTTAAGAGTTTTGAAATAGGGCAGCTCTTTTTGGTTTGCTCACATAAGGCTTGAAACTGCTCGTTTTGAATATCATCAATACGCGCTTTTACCTCAAGGGCAATATGCGTCACCGAAAAACCATCATCTACTTCATCAAGGCTTACAGTGGCTTTAGTATCAATTTTATCTGCGGTAAAGCCTGCATCACCTAATGCAAGTGAAAGCGCCATACTAAAACATGCACTGTGCGCTGCACCTACTAATTCTTCAGGGTTTGAGCCTGCCTCATCTTCAAAGCGGGTATTAAAACCATATGGTTGTTTATTAAGCGCGCCACTTTGAGTTGATATGCTACCTTTGCCTGTTTTAATGTCGCCAGACCACGTTGAACTTGCCGTTTTTTTAATAGTCATCATCTTCTCCTTGCTTGAGTGTAAGCTTTTCAGGTTAGCTAAGCGTTATTTACAAAATAAACTTATATAAAGCCTTAAAAGCACTAATTACTGATGATGTTGCAAAATAGACGCCAGTTAATTATTACTCTTATTTATTACGCCTGCAGCGCTCTGAGCAGAAAATAACGTTATCCCAGTCGCGCTGCCATTTTTTACGCCACGTAAAAGGTTTATTACAAATAGGGCATATTTTTTGAGGTAAGTTTAGTTTTTTGTGCGCCATGCTTACTCAGCCTTACTGTTACTTTTAGTATCCGTTTTACTTTTTGTTCGAGTAACTTTTTGAGTACCCCCAACGTGCTTTTTAAGAATTTTCCCTATGGCGCGTTTAACATCGGCTCGCTCACGGTATTGCCATAAGCGCTCGCGTGCTTCTTTTGAAGCCGCTGTTAAATCAAGCATGGGTTCAGGGTAATCCTCCCCTAACTTAAAGTCGTTAAAGAGTGCTTCCATCGGAGTTTGCTCCCAAGGCTGATGTAAATATTCAATAGGGAGTTTTTCAAGCTCGGGGCACCACTTTTTAATAAACGAACCTGTTGGGTCTTGATCTTCTGATTGTTTAATTGGGTTGTAGTGCCTAATGGTGTTAATGCCTGTTACCGAGGCTTGCATTTGAATTTGCGGATAGTGAATGCCAGGCTCAAAATCTAAAAAGTAATTAGCGAGAGGAAAGCTTGCTTGCTGCCAGCTTATATTTAAATGATGCGTTACAAAGCTTACAAGCATGGCGCGCATTCTAAAGTTTATATAGCCGGTGGCTTTTAAGCAGCGCATGCAAGCGTCAATAATGGGAATACCTGTTTGACCTTGCGCCCAGCGTTCAATATCGTTTTTAACATGTTCATCATCACGATACGGAAATACATGATAACCCGGATTAAGGGCTAAAAACTCCATAGAACATTCGCTCTCAAACTTTTGCATAAAGTGGCAGTGCCAATGCAAGCGCGATACAAACGCTGCTAGTGGACGTTTCCAGCCTCTTTTATCAGGGTGTTTTGAATGATATTCATCAATTGCCATTTGATACACTTGCCTAAGGCTAATGTTCCCCCACGCTAAATACGGGGAAAGCCGAGAGCAATGTGTTTGGCTTAGACTTGGGCTCGATATTCCTTTTTGATAACCTTTACCGCGCTCGGCAAAAAAGCTCTGCATTACAGTTCGCGCATGCAATGGGCCACCTTGTTGAAAGCTGTCGTGATCTTGCGTGTAGGCGCTTGGTAGCTCAGGTGTTTGGTAGTTATTGAGGGTAATTGTTTTTATACTCTTCCAATTAGGGACAGCAATAGGTGCTTGCATTGTTTGCTGCCAGCGTTCGTTCCAATTATTACGATTTTTTTTGCCGCGAATAACCGCGCCTGTTTGCGACTCTTGCCAATTAATATGGTTATGCTGGCACCATGCTTTTATTGCTTTATCACGCTCAAAGGTGTTGTTTAAGCCTATTTCTTGATGGCTAAAAATATTTACTATTTCAAACTGTGCCTTTAACGATTCAAGTAAATCGCTCATATTTAAATTAAATATATAAACACAGGCGTTAAAACGCGCTAGCTGATTATTTAACTCAACTATTGATTGATACACAAAGCGCCAGTGCCGCTCATTGTAGTGTGCATCTTCGAGCAGTAATGGCTCAAAGTTATAAAGTAACAGGGTCGGTAAGCCATTACTAAATGCATTTTTTAATGGTTGATGATCGCTAAGACGTAAATCACGTTTAAACCACACGATGTTTATTTTTTCTTTCATACTGGCAATATTAAAACCGTGGCATTATAAATAATAAGACAAAACCAATACGTATTAAATGTAAAAGAAGACTAGTGGAAAAACGATTTTGATATAGGCAACTCATGTTAAGTTGATACTAAAATGAGTCGCCAATAAAAGAAGTATTATAAATAGGGAGAATTACCTTGATACTTAAGCAATTTTGGCACTTGCAGTCATGTGAGACTACACCTATTAAAGCTTCACCAATTGCAACTACTTCCATTGTCTTTTCCTAAAACTTGCGGGGGTATCGCTTTGTATGACGATACCCTCAGTTAGGGTGAAATTAAAAACGCTTACCAATAGTAAAGCTAAAGACACGAGATAAGACAACGCGCGCATTAAATATAGTTGATTGATCTGCTACCGTTTCACCTGAGTGAAACTTCCCTCTGATAAGTTTCCTGAGTTATTTAGGTTTTTAACATCGACACGAAGATTTAAGGGTACTCGCCGAGATATCATGGAATGTAGGTAGGGCATCAAAGGCTCCAAACGTTGCTACTGTTTTGGCTCCGCACTTAGTAGCAAAGTCGATAGCCTTTGAAACGTTAGTAAAGTTACTTGCCCAGTCAGTAAATTCTGTTTTATTACTCACTAGCGAAGATATTTGATATAAAAAACCACCTACAAACGCATCGCCTGCAGCTGTGGTATCCACAACATATGCCTGAGGGCAAGGATAAGTACCACTAAATGAGCTAGATGAAAAAGTAATAGGCTCGCCACCATCGGTCATTAAAACTAAAGCTACGCCACTATCTACCCAACTTCTAATGGTGGTATCAATATGCTCTATTCCATAAAGCGAGATCAGCTCATCTTTACTCGCTTTAATAACATCAACTGTTTTAGCAACATCCTCAATAACAGATTTAGCTGTGAGTGGTTCATCCCAGAAGGCTGAACGAAAGTTAATGTCAAAGCATGTAACCGAGCCTGATTCTTTAAAGTGTTTTAGCGCATGTAAGGTTGTATTTAATACTAAAGGTTTTGCAAAAGAGCCTGAACAAAAACTCACAATTTTAGGTGTTGAAAATAAAGAGGGCTCTAAATCGGTTATTTGTAAATTGTAATGTGCAGCATCTTTATCGTAAAATTCAAATGTACGTTCACCGTTTTCATCCAACGATACGAACGCGAGTGCCGTCTTCCCTTTTTTTGAAAAGCCAACATAAGATGTGTTTACATTATACATTTTGAGTGCATTTATTAAAAAGCGACCAAATTTATCATTGCCTACTTTACCAAGCAAATAACTTGAACCACCAAGCTTTGCTACGGCTACAGCAACATTAGCAGGTGCGCCTCCGGCAAACTGTGTGAAGTCTAGTTCGCTATTTGATGCCTTATTGTGCATGCAGTCATGTGAGAGTATATCTATTAAAGCTTCACCAATTGCAACTACTTCCATTATATTTTCCTAAAAATTGCGAGGGTATCGCTTTGCATGACGATACCCTAGATTAGAGTAAAATTAAAAACGCTTACCAATAGTAAGGCTAAAGGTACGAGGTAAGACAACGCGCGCATTAAATGTAGTTGCTTGACCTGCTACCGTTTCACCTGCGCGAGGATCTCCCTCTGATAAGCCTTCTGAGTTATTTAGGTTTTTAACATCGGCACGAAGGTAATAACCGTCTTCGTTTTCAAGGGATAAACCAAGGTTTAACATGCCATACATAGGCAGTTCTGCTGTGTTGGCGTCGTCGGCATAACGTTTACCGCTCCAAGAGTAGCTACCATGAATAGCTGCCATACCCCACGAAAAATCTTCAAACTGATAGCTACTAGTTAATTGGCCAAAGTGCTTAGGCACACGTACAGGTAAGTTGCCGTTTATATCAATAGAGGCAGAGCTTCCATTAGCATCCAAGTATTGCGCCGCTGGTGTGTTTACAAATTCGGGTGATTGGTACGTTGCAGATACACCAATGCGCCAGTCTTGGGTGATTTGCAGGTTAAATTCGGCTTCTACACCTAAGGTTTCTGTGTTTCTAAAGGCTTGACGTTGCACTACTTGACCATTTTCAACAGTAGGTACATTAAAGAATAAATCATCCGCACCGGCGAAGTAACCGGTTACAAATGCTGCGACATCACCTTCGTTATATTTAATGCCCACTTCGGCCATTACCGTTGAAGCTGGTTGTGTTTCACGTCTCTCAGAGTTATTAAATTGATTAATTTCCTCTTGACTAGTTAGGTTGGTAATCGCCATGTATTTATCTACATCAGGCATACGAAAACCATCTGCATATCGAGTGAATACCGCTAAGTCGTCGTTAAATTTGTAGTTAGCTGCAACTGTCCATGCCATTTCGTTGTATTCAACATTAAAGTTTCGGTAAGTCCCATCACCAAAGGGCAGGGTAATATTCCCATTGACGGTATCAGTATCGCTGGCAAAACTGTCAATTGTGTAATTAGCTTGGTTTTGCGCTTCCCCATCTGCTTTGAGGGTTTCGTACCTTAGGCCCAGATTAAACGACACATCTTCAAGCTCGTATTCAAAGTCAGCAAAGGGCGCCAGGGTATTTTCACTATAAACAATATCGGCAAAACCATGTGATCCAGCCTGAATACCTTTGTAAGTACCGCTGGCAATGTCAAGACCTTGTGCATCTGTAAATACAACATCTAAGCGCTGCGGCAGGGGCTCTACTGATTGCAGTGTATTAATTCGATAGTCGGTAACATGGCCATTAATATTAGAGAAGAATAAGCCAAAATTAGCATAAAGAGTCCCTTCGCCTACATCATCAAAGGTGTAGTTGAATCTGGTTTCGTTTTGAAAGTTATCGCCTTCAAAACGTCTATGCCAAAAGCCTGCGTTTATTCCGTATCCATTGGTGTTGTAGGTATTTACGTTGCTTGAATCAGCCAATACAAAGCCGTTTCCTGCATCGCGTATATCGTAACTTAGGTTACCATCAACCATGGCACCTGCAAGGACATCAGTATTTGCAGCATATATAGCTTGTGCTTTACTAGCTAACGATTCGGCGTTACCTACGTTAATGATGCCGGTAAAGGTTGTTAGCATATCGGTATAACGCATTTGATTTGAAAAGACTAAGTTTTCGTTGATTTCAATTTCGGTTGTATTGCCAAAGTAGGTCACATTAGCGTAGTTACCATCTGCAATATCCAAATCAATGTCGCCGCTTGGGGTGTTATTAAGAGTTAATAAACGCGCACCTGCTGAGTTACCGGTGGTGCCATCTCTGATATCCATCCCGCCTGGGATTGTTTTAGCATTGGTGGTTGAGCCTATTAATGGCTGAGGAATAAAAAAGAATGATCTATCGTTTTGTTTATTAAACTCAAAGCGGGTAAAGCCGCTGCCATCTTTAAAAAAGTGCTTAATATTGCCATTAAGCTCACCACCTTGGTTAGCTGTATACCCCGGATCGCGTGCGGAGTCATCCTTGCGATACCAAGCGCCAACAGCATAGGTTGTCTGATCGTCTATTGATCCGCTAACCCAACCTTGTCCACCTAGGCGGTTGTTGCTGTTGGTTTCAAAAAACACATCACCTTGGGTATCATCGGAGCCTTCACGAGAAATAAAATTAATAAACCCAGCTGGCGCGCTACCAACAAAAATTGACGAGGCACCACCACGAATAGCTTCAACGCTGCCAACAAAATTAGACAAACGGGTAAAGCGATCATTTTGAGTAAATAAAATATCTTGATTATAAAACACGGTCATACCATCACGAAGTAGTGCTGTAAACTCTGTTTGCGTTGATAACGGAAAGCCTCGTGGGGCTACGTTGTTACCGGTTTCTCCACCGGTGTCTTCGGCATGAAAACCAGGAATACTTCGCACTAATTCAGCAACACTGTGCGGAGCCAATTGCTCTAACTTTGCTTCGTTAAAGGTAGTTATTGCATTAGTTGATTCGATTTTCTCTTTTGGCCGAGATGTTCCCGTTACAATGATGCGCTCAAACCCTAAATCACTTTTTGCTTCTTGTTGCTCTTGTGACAAGACGCTAGGGGATATGGATAGACCTACAGCGACTGCAATTAGAGTCATTTTTGCTGATACTTTCATTTTTCTGTTCTCTCTTTGTTGTGTGTGTATACAAATTTGCGGTTTTATTAATCAAACATGTCAGTGTTATCAAATTTGTAAATAGAATGTAGAGAACTTAAAATAATAAATCAACTATTATTACTTATTATTTTTTGTACAGCTTTTTGATTGTTCAAGTGAATTTTTTCCTCTGATAAAAAATAAATAAGCAGCCAACGTTACCGATGGCTGCTTTTTAACTTTAAAGTATATTAGTGGTGTGAAAGGCTTGCGTGATCTTGAGAAAAGTTGATAAGTAACGGAAGGTTAGCGCAGCCTACTGATTGAGCCTTGGCGCCAATAGAGCCACTTTGTACTTCACAGCGATTAATACCGCGATGATCAGCCTGGCTCAATTTTAACTTTGTTGCCAAAACTATTTTTTCTCTGACATTGATAGGAATGGCGCCATCAATGACAATCGCCTCAAAATCAAAAATAGCTAAAGAACACAATGCCGCGTAGGCGAGACCATCTGCAACTTGGTCTATCCACTTATCGAGTACGGGGCCTAAGTCTCCCCAATACTCTTTTGAACTCCACAGTATGTCAGTATTGTAGCCATCACCTTTGAGCATTTTTTCGAGAATATACAGTGATGATTGCATAATAAGTTGTTGGGAGGTTAGTTGACCTTCACTATTAAGCATAGGCCTAGGTAATGAGCCTATAGCGCCGGCATTACCTTTTTTACCGGTAAATAAGGTTTCGTTTATAACAACTCCACCACCAATAAAAGTACCAATAAAAATATATAAAAAATCGCTAAAACGAGCAGGATTACCAAAGCTTAATTCAGCTGAACAAGCCGCGGTATCATCATTACATACATACACGGGAAGATGTACAATTTGATTTATTTTTTCTTTAAAATCAAAAGACTTCCATTCATTCAATACTGTTTTTGGAGCGCCGGCTTCTTCTGTCCAGTTCCAAATTTCGTAAGGGGTTGCAACACCCACACCTAAGATACGCTTGGCTAATTCGTCACTTAAGCTCATTTTAAGTACGCTGATCCCTTTCTCTAAAAAGGTTAGCAAGCTCTGTACTGTGGGGTAAGCGCAGTTTTCGTGCAAAGTTGCGCGTATATTTCCTACTAAGTCAATCAAGGTTAAATCAAAACTGCGACGACCTACTTTTAAGCCAATTCCAAACGCACCATCTGGATTTAACGCAAATGGGATGGTTGGTTGGCCAACCTTACCACGCTGAGGGTCTTTCCGTATTAATAACGATTCGGCTTCTAAACTATTGATAATTACTGTGACGGCCTGTGCTGAAAGCCCTGTTTTTTGTGCTATTTCAGCTTTTGGAGCACTACCGTGTTGGCGAATTAATGACATAATTCGGCGTTCATTATGAGCACGCAGGCCAGATTGGCTTCGGCCTTCTTGTAAAGAGAGTCGAGGGTTTTTAGATTTGATAATTATTCCTACCTAGTTGTTATTATCTTGAATAACCTGATTAATTGTACACCGAGTGTGTGTAATTGGCGACTATATTAGCTTTATTGCCGGGTTCATTTCTTATTATTAAATTTACGACAGAGTATAAATAAGTCACAGGAGGTCAATAAATAACTATAGTTGATTTATTGACGGAGTGATATTTAACTGGTTAAATGCTTTACTTAACATTAACAACTGAGACACGGCAATGACCACACACACACACACACAAACACCTCTTGTCTCCAAGGAGATGGTGGTTCCCTTTATTTTACTTGTTCTGTGCTTTGCTGCATGGGGAGCTGCGGCAAACATGACTGATCCGCTAGTAAAAGTGTTTAGTAAAATTTTTACTATGTCGTCAGTGCAGTCTGCATTGGTACAATTTAGCTACTATGGAGCTTACTTTTGCTTAGCTATTCCGGCGGCATATATCAATAAACGCTTTTCGTATAAAACAGGTGTGTTAACCGGTTTAGGGATGGCTGCAATCGGAGCATTTTTGTTTTATCCCGCCAGCCAAGCAATGACTTATGGCTTTTTTTTAGTGGCTTTGTTTGTGTTAGCTGGAGGCTTATCTATTTTAGAGACATCAGCAAACCCTTATGTAATGGGAATGGGCACCCAACAAGGTGCAACTCGCAGGTTGAATTTGGCGCAATCATTTAACCCTGTTGGTACTAATATTGGTGTTTTTTTAGCCGCCACCCTTATTTTACCAAAGCTCAATACAGCAACCTCTGGTGAGCGCACAAATATGAATAGTGAGCAATTAACCAGCATTATAAGCGCAGAACTTGATGCAGTTATGGTGCCTTATGTTGGTATGGCTTGTGTGTTGGTTTTTATTTGGTTGGCAATTGCGTTTACTAAAACACCTAATTTTTGTAAGCAAAAAAAAGTCTCTAAGCATGTAGAATTTAGTGCAACGTTTAAGCGCTTGTTTAAAAATACCCATTACCGCTTTGGTGTTATCGCCCAGTTTTTTAATGTTGCGGCGCAAACTTGTGTATGGACATTTACCATCCAGTACGTAATGGAGGCACTCGATACAAATGAAGTTACCGGGGGAAGTATTTTACAATACAGTATGATCACCTTTTTAGTTTCTCGATTTGTAATGACCTGGCTTATGGGATTTATTCGTCCTGCCAAACTGTTAATGGCAACCTCTATTATTGCAATGCTGCTGTGTTTTTATATGGTGAAAATGCCAAATATAAGTGGCGTATGGGCGCTGGTAAGTATATCGGCTTGCTTATCATTAATGTTTCCAACTATTTACGCGATTTCACTACATGGGTTAGGCGATGATGCAAAACTAGGTGCTGCTGGTTTAGTAATGGCTATTTTAGGTGGAGCGATAGTTCCTGTATTCCAAGCTGTGTTTATTGATACATACAGTGTCGCGTTTTCTTATGTTGTGCCTGCGGGGTGTTTTATTATTGTTGCAGCTTATGCTGCATTTGATTTAAAAACAAAAGTCAGAGTATTCAATAATGTAGCGCCTTGCTAAATGGATTGAAAACCGAGCCTGTAGGCTCGGTTTTACTTTTTAACTTTTCTCATTTGTAAATCTTCTTTAACCCCAACCTTCATCGGATTAAGATATTAGGCATGTTGATATTCTTATTTAGTTGAAAAAATATGTTTTTAGATCTCACCGAAAATACCAACCAAAATGTTTACTCTTACTTAGTAGGCGGTATCAGCCCAAGGCCTATCGCATGGATAAGTACATTAAATAGCGAAGGTATTGCAAATATTGCGCCTTATTCATTTTTTACTGTGGCTAGCTGCAAGCCAGCTGTTTTAAGTGTTACGCAAGTAAACCCAAGTGATAAAACGAATAAAGATACGCTCAGTAATTTAATGGCAACTAAAGAATGCGTGGTTAATATTGTCAGCCAAGAGCTAGTTGAAAAAATGAATCAAAGTTGTGCAAATTATCCTAGTGATATAAGCGAATTTGATGCAGCTAACATTGCCCAAGCTCCAAGTAAGTTAGTTAACGCGCCAAGCGTTGCCGATTCAAAAGTACGGTTTGAATGTAAGTTACGCGAAGTTATTAGTATTTCAAATGAGCCTGGCGGTGGAAAAATGATGTTGCTGGATGTAGTGGGTATTTGTATAGACGATAAAGTGATGAGTGGTGGCTATATTGACCCTGAATTATTAAATGCAGTGGGCAAAATGGGCGGCGATTACTTTAGTACAACCAAAGGTAAGTTTTTGCTTAAAAGGCCACAGTTGTGAAATAATCGTTTACTTAGGAATACAATAATAAAAGGATTTACGAATGTTTAAGTTCATTTTCACTTTGTTAATTGCTTTGCAAAGTTTTGGCTCTTTTGCCACACAAGATAAAAAACTCCCTATAGAAGTTTTTGCAGGGTTAAAAGATTTTAGCCAAGTTAAGCTATCTCCAAATGGTAAGAACCTCGCTTTTGTAAGAAATCATCAAGGGACTTTAATCTTAATGGTTAAAAACTTGGAGACGGGGGTTACTACACCAATTATAAACTCAAATAACCATACAGTGTTTTTTGATTGGTATAACTGGGCAAATGATGACGTACTATTACTTGGTGCTCGCTATATAAAATATCAGTTTGGCGGAGTTAAATATACATCAACGCTTATGTATGCGTATAACTTTAAAAATGATAAAGGTCTTAAATTAGCTTTTAAAGCCAACACAGTAAGAGATGAAATCCAGCCACAATATTCAGACCGAATTGTTAGTTTTTTACCTGAAAAAGAAAATAAAATTTTAGTTCAAGGGGATTTTAAAATAGCAAATACCCCAGCAGTTTATGAGTTAGATTTAACCACATTACGTAAGACCCAAATACAAAGGCCACGCAGTAATGTTGTTACTTGGTTTGCCGACAGGCAAGGTAAAGTTCGTATTGCAAAAAAAATGGACGATACGCAATTTACTTACGATTATTTTGATGAGAATAAACAGTCGTGGGAAACTTTATTTGATTATGAGGTTTTTAGTAAGCAAAGTATTTCTATATTAGGGTTTGATAAAGACTCTAATTTTTTATACATCACTGCGTTACATGAGGGGCGCGATGCATTATTTAAACTCAATTTAACGACTAAAGCTCGCGAGCTAATTTACAGTAATAGTAAATATGATTTTGATGGGTCTATTTTTTATTCACAACAAACTGGCGAAGTTGCAGGCTTTACTGATTCCCATTTAGATGATGGTATTAAATATTGGGATAAAGACTTAGATAAATTACATCGTTCTTTGCGCGTATCGCTCCCTAAAGATGAATATAAATTAGACATTGTAAGTACCAGTAAAGATCAGCAAAAATATATACTCTATATTAGCTCAGACAAAACGTCGGGTAGTTATTTATTTGGGGATAGAGTAAAAAAGCAGGTGAGTGCAATTGCTGATGTTTATCCGCAAATAGATGCCTCTGTATACAGAGGCAAAAAGCGCATTAGCTACAAGGCAAGAGATGGCTTGAAAATAGAAGGCTATCTAACTCTACCAGTAGAATATAAAGAAGGTGATAAGTTACCAACAATTATATTTCCACATGGCGGCCCCATGGCAAGGGATTATGCTAATTTTGATTACTGGACAGCTTTATTAGCCTATAACGGATATGCTGTTTTACAGCCTAATTTCCGTGGTTCGAGTGGCTATGGGCACGACTTTTTAATGCAGTCAATCCAAGGTTTTGGTTTGGCTATGCAAGATGACTTGCAAGACGGTGCAAACTGGTTAATTGACCAAGGAATAGCACAAGCAGATAGCATTTGTATTGGTGGTGCTAGCTATGGTGGCTATGCAGCGTTAATGGCTGTAATTAAGCACCCAGAAACGTTTAAATGTGCAGCTAGTTTTGCTGGGGTAAGTGATTTACAGTATTTAGTGAGTAAAGCACGACACTTTACAAACAAAAATATCGTTAGAAAGCAGTTTGGAACTGATGATGATTTACTAGAAGCTAATTCTCCAGTGAATTTTGCTAAAAAAATAACAAGACCAATATTGCTTGTACATGGAACTGACGACAGTGTGGTACCTGTTTATCATAGTAGAGAAATGCAGGATGAACTTGATGATGAAGCAAAAGATGTTACTTATATTGAGCTTGAGGATGGCGATCATTACTTATCTTATCAAGAGCACAGAGTTAAAACTCTTCAGGCATTTTTAGACTTTTTTGATAAACATTTGAAAAAAAATAAATAGCCAGACTCCAGTTAAATAGCAAAAAGACAACTTAGGTTGTCTTTTTTTGATCACAATCTTCCTTTGTTTGTGCACATTGTTTGCACTTTTACTTGTTAACTTTGTTTTATTAAACGTTAAAGTAAAGGTTCAAGCATTGAAAACACTTCTTAAAACAAAAGCCGCTAATGCAACTAAGTTATTTGCGTTAAGTGCGCTTTGTATCGCTTTAAGCGCATGTAATAGCGATTCAACAAGTACTGCAACAGACGGCGATACAGTCAGTAATAGTGCTCCAACGGTTGATGCTGGTATTGACCAAACTGTTAATGCGGGCGATACCGTTTATTTAAGTTCAACGGTTGAAGATGACGGTGAAGTATCGGTTAGTTGGTCACAAACATCAGGCACTACCGTTAGTTTATCTTCAAGTACTGCAATGTCTACAGAGTTTGTTGCTCCTGAAGTTTTAACCGATGAAGCACTTGTATTTGAGATCAGTGCAGATGATGGCACAAACGATGTCGTTGTAGATACAGTTATAGTTAATGTGATTGCTTCATCAGATACAGTTGATAATAGTGCAAAACTTACCAGCTGGTTAATTAACAACGATACAACTTCTACATACATACAAAATAATGGTGCAGTGGTTGAAGATGTTCAATCAGTTGAGGTCGTTAGCGTTACTGAGGAAGATGCTGACGTTGAATACATGTACGTGCAAACTACTGACATTCCTAAATATGATGTAACGCTTACACAAGACCAAGTAGACGCGTTAAATAACCGCCCGCGTGCAGCTACCGATTTTTATAACGGTGTAACTTCTGCAGCAGTAGGGCAAACCATTTCCTTTGGTGAAGATATTGGCTATAACAGTAGCACTGAAAACTGTGATGACACAGGCGGTGCAGGTTATTGGCCTCCAGGCCCAGGCTGCCCAACAGAACAAGCGGTTGAAGCGTATTTTCCGCTAACACCTACCGATTTATCTGACACTGAAATTTGCGAAACAGGTTTAGGTACAGTTGGCTTAATGGTTAATGGCACCAGTATATTTAACTGGGGCGATGGTATGAGCTACGGTAATAACATTTGGTATACATTAGCGCCCATTGCTGAGCAATACGATGTTGATGTGTGTGGCGGACATGCTGCTAACGGGGAATATCATCATCACTTTTATACGAGTTGCTTAGCTGATTTACTTGAAGATGATGGCGATGCACATTCACCTATTTATGGTTTTGCAGCTGATGGCTATCCGCTTTATGGTCCTTATGAAAGTAACGGACAACTAGCATTAAGTGGCTGGGAAATGCGAGATTACGGTGCACCTACAAGTGAAGGGGGTTGTGGTACTGAGGGTGAGCGAAGCTGTACCTTAGTTGATCAATACGATGTTAGCCAAGGTACACAAACAAGTGATGCAGGTCCTGCTATCGGTGCAGAAGTAACGACGCTCTCTGGTAATACATTAAATGCCGACGATGGGTATTACTTTGAAGATTATTACTACGCACAAAAAACAGTAACCGGTGCTCAATTAGATGAGCATAACGGCCACGATACTAATGATGGCAAGGGTTATCACTACCATATAACACTAACGTTAGACAGTGATGGTAAATTACAGCCTTCTTTTCCTTATCAAATAGGGCCTCGTTTTAAAGGTCAATTAGCCGATAATTCAATTGGTCGCTGTGATACTGGCGAAACAATGGGTCCACCACCAGGAATGTAAGGAGTAACTATGCGTTATTTTAAATACGCATTGATCCTAACAACTGCTGCGCTATTGAGTTTTAAGCTCTTTGCGCAGCAGGAAATGATGGATCATAGCCATATGCCTATAGCAGTGCCAAATGATGCGCCAACCCCGGCATTAAGCCTTAAGTTATTAAAAGATAGTATGTCGGGTTATAACTTAATTTTAGATACACAGCGTTATGATTTGTCTGTGCCGCCAGAGGGCACGATGAACATGCAACAAATGATGGGCGTGACAACAAACCAAGGCACCGGTTTTTTACAAGGTCATGCTCATTTATACATTAATGGGGTTAAAATACAGCGAATTTACGGACAAGCGTTGCATTTACCTGCTAACTTATTTAAAACTGGTATAAATACCGTATCGGTTACTTTAAATAATCATGGTCATATGTATTGGACCGCTCGAGGTAAAAAAATAGTTGCTACGCTGTATGTTAACGACCAAACCAAAGAGTTTATAACATACCGATTTGAAAGCTTTCCTAGCAAGGTTAAAACACGCATTAATGAAAATTCATAATAAACTTTTTTTAATACTATTTAGTTTTACCTTTAGTGTTATTGCGGGACTGGTGGTTCTTATACAGTGGAGCATAGGGCAAGGCGTAATTGATTTTGTGAATGCAAAAGAGGTGAAAGCGCTTGAACCACTTGTTGTGCAACTTGCAAAGCAATACGAACAAACTCCCTCATGGAAACGTGTTGTCGGCAATGGCGAAAATTTTAGAAAACGTGTTGAATCGCAATTAGAAAATAGCCAGTTTTTGCCTAGGCCACAAGAAGGCCCAGGTCCGCGTGGGCGAATGATGCGACGACCGCCGCCAGATCATGTCGGCTTAGGAGGGGAGCGCCATCCACCACCAGGTAGCATTGCTCACTATGCTTTGCTTGACGAAAATAAACAGCGAGTAGTGGGTAGATACCTCAGCGGTTTAAAATATATAACAACCCCAATTATTGTTAACGATAAAATTGTGGGTTACTTAGCAGTTTCTAAAAGAGATAGCTTGGTTGATGGCTATGAGCTTGATTTTTTACAGCAGCAAACTAATTACTTATGGTTTATTGCTTTAGCTGCGGTATTGCTAACATTAATGGTTACTTTTTTATTGTCTCGTCACCTAGTAAGCCCTGTAAAGCAAATTGCTAACGGTATGCATCGCTTAACGCAAGGTAATTACGAGACCAAACTCACGCTTGAGCGCAAAGACGAATTAGGCCAGTTAAGCGAAGATTTTAATACGCTTGCATTTACACTCGCTAAAGATGAGCAAGTACGTAAACGTTGGCTTGCTAATATTTCTCATGAGCTTAGGACGCCAATGAGCATTTTACTCGGTGAACTTGAAGCTATGCTACTTGGTATACGAGAACCGAACGCAAAAAATATAAGTTCGGCTAACGATGAAGCTTTGCATTTAAAACGCTTAATAGACGACTTGCATATGCTCAATAGCGCAGAGTTAGGAGGTATGCACTACACTATGCAACCTACTGATATGGCGTTATTATTAAATACTATTGAGCAAAAATATCAGGTTGTGCTTGAACAACATAATATAAAAATATACCTACTAAATAGCGCTAAACACATAACTGTACAAGCAGATAAAACACGTCTTTTGCAGTTACTCGATAATATTTTAATGAACGCAGTACATTATGCACAATGTACAACTATTTCAATAACGGCTAATAATATAAGCATTAAAGGGCAAACTTATTTAGAGCTTATAATCGAAGATAATGGCGTAGGTGTAGAGCAGTCGCATTTATCGCATTTGTTTGAGTATTTATACCGAGTAGATAGTTCGCGTAATCGCCAAGAGGGCGGTTCTGGCTTAGGCTTATCTATTTGCCAGCATATAGTTAAAGGTCATAAAGGTGAAATAGCTGCAGAAAAAGCCAGCTTAGGCGGCCTTGCTATTATTATTAGATTGCCAACTATTTAGTTTATAAAATAAAGTTAAGTTAAGGTTACTTACAGAGATACCTATGAGTGAACAAATACTAATTGTGGAAGATGAAGTAAAGCTAGCTAACTTAATGAGTGACTTTTTAAGTAGCCATCACTTTATTACTCATCAAATACACCACGGGGATGAAGTATTACCTTGGCTTGAAATTAACAGGCCGAGTGTAATCTTGTTAGACATAATGTTACCAGGGCAAAGTGGTATTGAACTGTGTAAAGCAATCAGGCGCTTTTCAAACGTGCCTATTATTATGGTATCGGCAAAAGTAGAAGAAATAGATAGGCTGCTTGGGCTTGAATTAGGTGCAGATGATTATATTTGTAAGCCGTTTAGTTATGCTGAGCTGGTGGCACGCGTAAAAGCTATTTTAAGGCGATTAAATAACGCAAGTGATGTTACAGAGTCAACAATGAAGCTTGACGAGAGCAGCTACAGCGTAAAATATAAATCAAACTGTATAGAATTGACGAACTTTGAGTTTCAGCTATTTAAACCTTTGTTTAACAACCCAAATCGTATTTATTCGCGCGATAGCTTAATGGATACTATGTACGCCGATCAGCGTATTGTGAGCCACCGTACTATTGACAGCCATATTAAAAAGTTGCGTAAAAAACTAGATGAAGTGACACAAACTGAAAGTGTTATCCAGTCTGTTTATGGGGTTGGCTACCGATTTGTGCATCCACAGTAAGGTGGAATGAGCTATGACGATGAGTTATTCATCATCGTCAGCATTTTTAATTCGCTCTAAACGGTCAAACTCTTCGTATTCTGCTGCTTGAATTTCATCAAGAATAGAATCTACATCAGCAAGTTCGGCGCTGTCTTCAAATTCACCTGTAAGCGTTGAATTAGGCGTTAAATTGGCCTCTTCAAACAGTGCCCACATTTCTTTAGCGTATTGGGTTTTTAGTATGCTTGGCGCAAATTCACCATAATAGCGGCGTATGTTATTTACATCGCGTGCAAACATTGCCTGTGCACTGTTATTTGCTGAAGCGTTAACGGCTTGCGGTAAATCTATAATTACAGGGCCGTTATTATCTACAAGCACATTAAACTCAGATAAATCACCGTGTATTATACCTGCACAAAGCATAAGCTTAATGTAATGTATCATGAGTTTATACTGCTCAATCGCTTGCTCTTCACTAAAAACGACATGCCCAAGTTGAGGGGCTACGTTACCGTCCTCGTCCGACACAAGTTCCATAAGCAGCACGCCATCAATACAAAAGTAAGTGTCAGGAACACGTACACCTGCGCCAGCTAAACGAGATAACGCATCAACTTCGGCATTTTGCCAAATTTCTTCTTCCAATTGGCGGCCATAGCTAGAGCGTTTACCCATAGCACGCGCTTGGCGTCCACCACGTACTTTTCGGCCTTCTTGGTATTGTGCCGCTTTTTTAAAGCTACGCTTAACCGCGTCTTTATACACTTTCGCACAGCGAATGTGCTCACCACAGCGGACAATAAATACATCGGCTTCTTTACCGCTCATTAGTCGGCTTATAACTTCGTCAATAAGGCCATCATCAACAAGGGGTTGTAGGCGTTTAGGTATTTTCACAGATTGCCTGCTAAGTAGGGTTGGTTATTAATCATTATTTATGAAAGTGCTCTGTATTTGTTTGTTTAATTGGCTCAAGCAGTATATCAGCTTTGAGAATTAAGGGCAGTAACACTACTGCCTGAGAGTAATTAATCGTATTATTTTATTAGCTTATATATTGATTGCAAAGCAATCAACCAGAACTTTTTAAATAAGTATTTAGATTACTATTTTTTATTAAAATAATTTATTACTTCCTCATTATTTGCACATTGTTTGCGTTTTTAAAGCGTAAGCTTAGTTTAATTCTTAAATACGAGGTTATTACTATGAAGCATTTTTCAACTCTTGCCACTGTGGCAATATTATCTATTGCTTTTTCAGCTAATGTAGCTGCTCGAGGCGGTGACAATCCTCCTGAAAAACCTGACTTTTCAGCTATTGATATTGATGGTGATGGCGTAATCAGCTTTGAAGAGTTTAGTGCAAAAAAACCGCCGCACGGCGATGCACAAACAATTTTTGATTCTATAGATGCTGATGGTAATGGTGAAATTAGTGAGCAAGAACTTAGCGAACATAAACCACCTCGTCGTGAACGTTGAAAGGATAATAAAATGATTAATAGTATTAGTGGTAGTTCTGCGAGTTTCATATCGCAACAAAGCAGCCAAGCTTCAAAATTAACAACAGAGCAAAGCGATTTTGTTAAAGAAACGCTTGCAGAGTTTAATGCAGAAAACTTAAGCGCAGAAGACGCGCAAAGTATTCAAGCGGCATTTAAAGAACAAGGTATTGAGCCAACAAAAGAGCTTGCTGATTTAATGAGCGAACTTGAGTTTGATGCTAAAAGTATAGGTGATGTAGGACGAGTGGAAGGTCAAAGACCGCCGCCACCGCCACAAAACTCATTAGAATCAGTAGATACAGACGAAGTAGTAAGCTACTTAGATGAGCTATTAACTGAGTATTCAAGCCAGTTGTCAGATGAAGATAAAGAATCAATCCTTGCATCAGTGCAAGAGAAGTTTGGTTTAAGTGAAGGCGATTCACTGCTAAATGTAACTGCTTAGGTGTTATAACTTAGAGTAAAGCTGACTGTTACTCGAAAGTCTTAAGTCCAAAGCCCAACGGTTAATTCTGTTGGGCTTTTTTAATGGCTTAATTTAAACGCGTTTCTATTTTGCTGGTGCCATCTTCTTCGGTAAATTTAAATACAAAATCTTTTTTACCGTCTTGGTTTATATCTACCAAAAGAATATCTTTATTATTCTTAGGCAGCGTTAACTTTAATTTTTTACGCTTATCATTTAGCAGTGAGTCTTGCTCACCATAATAAATATACAGTGTTTTTTTACTGTATTTGTATACTGCATCAATATAGCTGTCGCCGTTAATATCACCTAAATAGAGTGCTGGTTCGGAGTCATCGCCATTCATTCCCACTTCCATTTCTAAATCAAGTTCGATACTCGATTTATTGGCAAATGAGCCATCAGGTTGCTGCTTATAAAGATTCATTTCTACATCTACATCAGTACTGCCGCCGCCTAATGCCATAGACGCAATAGTACCTAAGCCAATATCTAAATCCATTTTTTGTAAATCAATTAAACCATCATTATTAAAATCTGTTTTGAGTAATAACTCGCTAGGGCCTTGTGTTTCAAATAAGGGAATGGGCGTATTACTAAACCCTTTAGCACTTCCTAGGTACAAAGTGTGCGCTATTTTTATATCTAACGAATCCATACCTTGCGTAGGTTTAAACTGCCTAGTTGTAAAATCTAAAAATCCGTCGTTATTAATATCAATAATTTGTTTTATTTTGCGAGTTTCGCCATTGCTTAGCTCGCCTAACTCGATGTTAAAATCAATTGAGGTGAGCTTTTGCTCAAAGCCCTCTGAATTAGCAAGTAGTACATCTGCTCCAAAGTCATTTGAAAAAACCAGGTCGTTTAATCCGTCGTGGTTAAAATCGATAACGACAGGTTTATTGTTAATATTAACTTCTAAAGAAAGCCCTTTTCCTGAAAAGCGGCCTTCATACTTAGGTGTTTGTTTAAATTTGTTAGGCTTAAAGCTGCCATCTTTATTTTGAATGTATAAAGTACTGCTTGCTAACCCAGGGATAAAAATATCGCTTAGACCGTCGTTGTTAGCATCGAAAACAAAGTCTACTTTTTCAAACTTATCTATTTTTAATTGATTAAGAACCGACTCATAATTAAACAACAATGTTGGTTTACCTGCTTGGGCTTTATATACGCCATCACTTGTTAGTACGAGTGCTTGTTTATCGGTGATGTTAGCAAGTGTTGCCACATCAAACCCGATGGCGTTTTTTGGTAAAGCAAGTTCACTACTAAGTGATGTAAGTAAATTGATGGCTTCTAATTGTTTTAATTCTTTATTATATGCAAATAAAATCTCTGAATCGGTTGATACTAATTCATCCGTTGTTTTTATTGCCATTGTTTGAGCAATAACGCTTATGGGGGTAAGTAAAGTGATGAGTGAATAGCAAAGTGGTTTTATCATGCAAATTCCTTTTTATATTTAGTTGTATCGTTAAAATTTTTATTATTTAAGCAACGTCAGCGCATAATTTTACGTACTATCCAGCGCTGGGGCTTTTTTGTTTAAACGTAATATACATATGTAAGTTGGATTATATTTAGCCTACGCTAATTACTATGTACTGGTTGTAAGCAATTGTAAGTTTATGTTTTAGGGAGGGGCTGTTGACCTTTAAGGATTGAAATTTGTTCAATCTAAGGACGATTTAATCGTGGCGCGAGGTTTGTAACCTAGTAACAAAGAGTCAATCTCCCTAGGCAGAACCTTTGGGCAGCGCATGTTTGGCATTAATACTACGTTATCAACTATGTATGGTTAATAATCACACTACATAGGCTCTGCCTTGCTTAAATACCAAACAGTCTACTGCAAATTAAACCTCAAAAAATAAACAGGCCCTAATAAGAAAGGTTGCGCATAACTCATATGGTAGCTAAGCGCTTTTAGAAGTGTTTGGTTATTAACTACATTGCTTATTTTGCTCGTTTAAATAAGCATCTACAAAACCTACTTCCATCGGTTTTGAAAAGTAATAACCTTGTAGGTGAGATACACCAATTTTAGTTAGTGTGTTTGCTTGCTCAATAGTTTCAACGCCTTCTGCAACAACAGTAAAATCTAAAGTAGAGGCCATTTGTACAATTGCATGAATAATACTTAACCCTCTTTTATCCATATTTTGAATAAAGCTTCTGTCTATTTTTACTATATCTACACCAATATCAAGCATGCTTGATAGTGATGAGTAGCCTGTACCAAAATCATCAATTGAAATACAAAAGCCTTGTTTTTGTAGTGCTTTAACGGCTGTCAAAAATGTGAGTTTATCCTCGGCAAATACTGACTCAGTAATTTCTATGTGTAGGTTTTTAGGTTCTACCCGGTGGCGATTTACTATTTTTAATACCTTAGATACAAAATCAGGATCTTGTAGCTGAATAACCGATACGTTTACGCTTATAGCAATTTGTGGTTGTAAGTGACTTAATTTTGTTGCTTGTATACATGCCTGTTCTATTACCCAAATACCTAACTCGGTTATTAAACCGTATTGCTCGGCAATAGCTATAAATTCATCAGGGAAAATATTTTCACCATCTAGTTGCCAGCGTAATAATGATTCAAAAGAGGTTACTTTTGAGGTTTTGCTATCAACAATTGGTTGAAATACTAGCCTTAAGCTATTTTCTTCTATGGCACTGGCTAGGCGTTGACTCAAAAGATACTCTCTTTCTTGTATTAATTTGAGTGAATCGCTATAAATATTGATATTACCTTTCGCCATGCGTTTTTGGTGATACATTGCAGTATCAGCAGAGCGAATTAAGGTATTAAAATCGCTCCCGTGCTCAGGATACATGGCAATACCAATAGTTGCAGATACCCATTTTTGATATTTATATGTTTCATGCTCGGCATCAATGCTTTGAAGTACTTTATCTGCAAACTCGATAAGCTCAGCTTGTTTTTGATACGTTGCTAAAATTAAAAACTCATCCCCGCCCCATCGGCATTTAAATAGCTGTTGATTGCATACATTACTAATTCTTCGTGCTATTTCTTTTAATACTTTATCGCCTACTTTATGACCCAACGAATCATTTATTTGTTTAAACCCATCTAAATCTACGAATAATAAAGCAAAGGGTTCTTGAGGGTTGTCTGCTAGTTGTCTGTTTGCATTTTTTAAAAATGCGGTTCGGTTTAATAGATTTGTAAGTGGATCGGTATTCGATAAACGGTAAATTTCTTCTGTGCGTTGCTCAACCTTGTTTTCCATTTCGTTAAGCAGCTCTCTGTTTTGGTTTTTGAGCTTTATTGCGCTGTGTGTAAATGTGGCTGATTTGTACGATGAAGCCACCATAATAGCAGTAAATGCTAGGCCTAAAATACCGAGGACAGAGTTGTAGTTTTCGTTAGAAAAGGTTAATAAAAAAGAGTAGGGCGCCAGTAAAATAATGCTATAGAGTACAGCGGTTACTCGACTTCCTGAAAGCAGATTTGCAGAGCCTCCTGCAAAGGCAGATAAAATAGCAATAGTAGTTGTAGTTTCTATTGCTGATGAGGTGCTATGAAACCAAAGTGCATACCCACACCACGATAGCGCAGTTAAAATACACCCGGTTGAAAATCTTTTTGAGTATGTGTCAGCATTAAATAACGGGCTATCCTTTTTGGTTTTATAAAACCACATTACATCAATAGCGCGAGCTGCTAATAAGACAACCATAATGCTTAGCCAAATACTTTTTTCGTAGGATATTTTCTGGTTATTTAAATCAAAAGCAAACACTAATATAAAACTGACTACAGTCGAAATGGCAATGCCAGAGATGGCATTAGAGTATAAAATTTTAACGGTTTCTCTGCGTTCTTCACTATTTAGATTTTTATATGGCACTAAGTAAAACCTTATACAAAAGTCACTCCAACTAGCGATGGAGAAACGTTCAAGAAATACAGCAAATATTTCAGATGAACAAAAGCGTATTAAACATCGATTAGTTAGGCTCTAATCCTGAGTATAAGAATAAATATAGTTTATGAAAGCAAAAAAAAAAGCTAGCACAGTAAAAAGGCTCATAATAAATAATCATTATGAGCCTTAAAATTATTAAGCAGGTTAAAGTGTTAACGACTTTACTTGCTGTTTAGTAGATTTAACCTTCGAAATCACTATCGTTATGGCGCTCTGCCATTTGATCTTCTTCAGGGCCCCATGTGCGATTTACGCGGCGGCCGCGCTTTACAGCAGGGCGATCAGCAACTTGTTTTGCCCAACGAACAACATGAGTGTATGAGGCAACATCTAAAAATTCAGCTGCATCATATAAGTCGCCTAAAACAAGCGAGCCATACCAAGGCCAAATTGCAATATCGGCAATTGAGTATTCATCACCCGCCATGTATTCATTTTCGCTTAAATGACGATTTAACACGTCAAGTTGGCGTTTAGTTTCCATGGTAAAACGATCAATAGGGTATTGCATTTTACTTGGTGCGTAACTATAAAAGTGACCAAACCCACCACCTAAGTATGGCGCTGAGCCCATTTGCCAAAATAGCCAGTTACGACACTGCGTTTTAGCTTTTAAATCCTTAGGGATGAGTACATCAAATTTTTCAGCCAAATACTGTAAAATAGAACCTGATTCAAAGATGCGAGTAGGTGGTGTGGTTGAATGATCCATTAGCGCTGGGATTTTTGAGTTTGGATTAATATCAACAAAGTCAGATCCAAACTGATCGCCATCACCTATGTTTATTAAATATGCGTCATAGTCTGCATCGGTGAAACCAAGCTGTAAAAGCTCTTCAAACATGATTGTAGCTTTTTGGCCATTTGGTGTAGCAAGAGAATAAAGCTGAAATGCGTGCTCGCCAATAGGTAGAGTTTTGTCATGAGTCGCGCCTGCAATTGGGCGGTTAATGCTGGCAAATTTACCGCCACTTTCACTTTCCCACGTCCATACTTTTGGTGGCGTGTATTCGTTTTGATCACTCATAAATAACCTCAATGTTAAATGGAAATGTTTAATACTTACTCATAAATGTGGCCATAAAAAATTAATTAAAGGCCCTAAATATTTAATTTACCGACCTTTTAATTTATCGGCTTTTGCTAATCTATAACCTAAAAACAACCCGCTTAGCGCTCCAAATAAATGGCTTTCAAACGATACATGATAGCGCTGAGGTAAAACACCCCATATAAAACCGCTATAAAGTATAGCCACTACAACTGCAATTATAATTGATTTTAATGAGCGTCTTACTAAGCCGTAGCATAGAATAAAACCCCATAAACCATATATAACACCGCTTAAACCAACATGTATGTTACTGCGCCCAAATGCCCAAACTAAAAGTCCACCGACTAGAGCGGTAAAAATAAATACGTTATAAAAACGTTTTACGCTGTACTGGCAAATTAGCCAACTTAATACTACAAATGGGATCATATTACTGGCAAAGTGCCACCAGCTACCATGTAAAAAAGGTGCGCATAGTATGCCAATTAATCCTTGGATACTGCGTGGATATATGCCTAAACCATTAAGATTTATGCCAGGTAGACTATTGATCACCTGTAGTACGAAGCAAATAACAACAATACTAAATATTGCGAAACGGGTACTAGTTAGTAATGACAGTGTGGTTGGCTTGGTTGCCATATAATCGCCCTAATTGACTTTAAGAGTTGCCAGTATAGGAATTGTATTTGCTAATGAAAAGCAATTAAAAAAGCACAGCATAAAATGCTGTGCTTAATTTTAATTATTACTCACTATTAACCTAATTTAGTTAATAGTTTTTTTGCAGCTAGTTCAGAGCTTGCTGGGTTTTGGCCGGTAATTACTAAACCGTCTTCTAGTGCTAATACACCCCAGTCGTCAGTTTTTTGATAATCGCCACCTTTTTTAATTAGCTCGTCTTCAACTAAAAATGGCACGATATCGGTAAGTTGCACTGCAGCTTCTTCAGAGTTAGTAAAACCAGTTACTTTTTTACCCGCTACTAGTGCATTGCCATCGGCATCTTTAACATTTAAAAATGCAGCACTTGCATGACATACCGCAGCAACAGGTTTTTGCTCTTTTACAAAGCTTTCGATAAGCGAAATTGAATCTGTGTTGTCAACTAAGTCCCATAATGGACCGTGACCGCCTGGGTAAAATACAGCGTCAAAATCGCTAGATTTAACTTCACTTAACACTTTAGTGTTTGCCATTAATGTTTGCGCCGCGCTGTCTGCGTCGTAACGTTTTGTTGCATCTGTTTGAAAATCGGCAAGTGTACTTGTCGGATCAATGGGTGGTTGACCGCCAGCTGGAGACGCTAATGTTACTTCAACGCCTGCATCAACAAAGGCGTAATAAGGGGCTGCAAATTCTTCTACCCAAAAACCTGTTTTTTCGCCAGTGTTACCAAGTTCTGCGTGAGATGTAAGAACCATAAGTATTTTTTTAGACATTGAATATATTCCTTCTGATGATTTAAATTAGTTTATCTTGCTTACCAATTACTATATGCACTAATACTGCTTTAAACAACGATGATAAATTTAACTTTATTGGTTTAATAATTGATACAATAAATAGATTGAATTTAAAACACACTACGGAGCATTTATGAAAGTGTCGTTTGAGCAGTTAAAGAGCATGGTTGTATTTGCACAAATTGTAGAGCAGGGCAGCTTAACCGCTGCTGCTAAACAGCTAGGGCTTACGCGAGCAGTTGCAAGTTATCATTTAAAAAAATTAGAAACGCAGCTTGAAGTTACTTTACTAAATCGCTCAACCCGTACCATGGCGCTGACTGAAGCGGGTATTGCTTATTATGAGCGTTGTAGAATAATTACCGAACAAGCTAATGCGGCTAATCAGCAAATAGAAAATATAAAGAGTGAGCCACAAGGTTTACTTAAAATTAGTTGCCCAGTAAATGTGGGAATGCAGCTAATTGTGCCCGCAATAAATACGTTTAAGCGCCAATATCCTAAAATTCAAATAGACTTACAGCTTACTGACGATGTGGTTGATATTATTAAAAATGGGTTTGATTTTGCAATTAGGGGCGTGGCACTGAGTGACTCCAACTTGCAGGCAACCAAGCTGACTACAATGAGCACTTGTATTTGCGGTGCGCCGGAATACTTTGCACATTTTGGTAAACCTAAAACGCCTTTAGAGTTAGCAGAGCACCAATGGGTCGTTTATCAATTGGGCAGTAAAACACTAACACTTCAAAAAGATGGCAAAAAACACGATATTACAATGCAAGGCGCCTTAAGCACCAATAATGCCGCTGCTCGTACTGCTTTTGTTGAAGCAGGGCATGGCATCGGGCGTATTCCGCTTTACGATGCGTGGCCAAAAGTACAAGCTGGACTGCTTGAAATAATATTAGATGATTATAAAAGCAAAGATATTGAACTGTACGGGGTATTTCCGCCAGGGGCTGCGGGCTCTAAAAAGCTACGATTGTTTATTGATTACTTAAAAGCATACTTTGTAAAACAGCATACCGCTTTAGGTATGCTGAAAAGTACTTAATGAGTAGTTTTTACAGCATTTATAAAGTTCGGCTAAATAATGCCACCGCTTGTTGATACATATTTATCGCAAGGGCTGCATCGTATCGCTCACCTTCATCACGCATAAAGGCATGCTGTGCGTTAACTTCCTGCCACTGGTAATTGATGCCTGTACTTACGCATTGCTGGTATATTTTAGCGCGGCCCTCTTTTGGCACATGCGGGTCTTGTTTACCCCATATAAAGTGAATTTCGCCTTGTATATCAGCCATACGCTCGAATGAGTTATTTCCAGGTTGCGCAGGTAATGTATTGCTGTGAATATCAGTTGCGTATAAACAAAAAGCCGCATTAATTTCAGGATTTAGTGCCGCTCTGTAAGCTAAGTGACCGCCAATACATACGCCCATTGTGCCGACGGTGCCTGTGCAATAGCTTTGTAATCTAATGAAGTCGATCATAGTTTGTGTGTCACTGTCGTGGTGCTCAAGTGGCTTTGCCCACTTATCGGCATTGCCTTTGTCTTTACCTGTATCATCATAAGCAAGCACAGTGCCTATAGGGTTTAACTCATGAAACACTTCAGGCACTAACACTACAAAGCCATGGCTTGCTAAAATAGCTGCGCTGCGTGCGATGGGGGCAGTTTGCTGAAATATTTCAGAATAAAAAATGATAGCAGGGAACTGTCCTTGCGCTTGAGGGCGATATACAGTTGTTCGCATTAAACCGGTCGGTGTTGGCAAGTCAGCATTATGTTGTTGGATTATCATAAAAAGCGCTCAGTAAAATAAAATTATATATGCTGATATGGTAACTGAGCGCGATAAAATATACGACTTTTGTCGTTGAGTATTTATACCAACCTGCATAAATCTTTGATCAATTTAACGAATTAAATTTCATTATAACGTCGTTAAAAATTTTTTATTTAGAACAACTAGATAAAAAAATTTTTGCCTAGTTCTAGCGTAATTTTCTTAACGTTAAATAGACCCCATATATAAGCAGATTGGTATTAAATACTTGCAGGCATTTTATTACAACTGGCGTAGTAACTTACCGTAGCTGGCCAATCTGAAAAAATACCCATTACCCCCACGTCCTTTGCGAGTACGTCGACTACCGTCATCATGTCGCCATCGTTATCTATAACATCAGTAATTGATTGATAGTAATAACCCCCACCTTCATTAAGCGGGCCCGAGCGCTCAAGGCTCCATGCAATAAGCTTTAAACCTGCTGCTTTTGCGTCAATAGCGTATTGCGATGGCACAATATTACTTTCGTTATCTATTGTTAACATCATCCAAATTGGAGGAGCTAAAATTTTCACCCCATCAGCCACTAACTCATCCATACCCGGTTGCCATGTTTGTGGGTTACTTGGATCAAATCCGGCTTCACTGTCACGTCCATCTAGGTAAACGCTTTTATCTGCAAAGTCAGGGTTATTGTTAATCCAGTATTTTACGTCTTCAAGGTTAAATGATTGCGGATAAACTTTTGAGGCTGGCACACCCATTTGCGTGTACTCGTCTAGCATTTTTTGCGCATATTGTTCTTGCGTCATTCCATCAAATGGCATACTTACTTGTGGCGATTTTAGCTCTGGTGTCATTTTTACACCTAGCTCATTAAACAGTGCAATGCTTTGTTTATGGGTCATCAATGTGCCGTTGGTGGCATATAAATCAGTGCGCCAACTTGGTGTGCCATCCATGTAATCGGCAACGGTCGTTGCATTAGTGTTTGCACCATCCATTTTACCTTCAAGGGTTAAAAACTCCGCTAAGCTTATATCGCTGGTACAACATTTTGCAGAAGCGGCAATACCATTAGCAGGGTCGGCTGGTGTAAATGGCACACTGCATTTAGCTGCAAGTTCAGGAATGGCTAAAATATTAGTTGTGGTATGCAAATCGCATTGAGAGTGGCGACAAACAAGCTCTTTGTCGTTTGTAAATGTAACATCGCATTCAACAATGCCAGCGCCCATTCTCGCTGCCGCAATGTAGGCTTCTTTAGTGTGCTCTGGGTATTGCATTGATGCACCGCGATGACCAATAGAAAAATCGGTGCGGTAAAAAGGACCTTCGCTGCATGACTCT
The DNA here is from genome assembly GCF_015864815.1 of Pseudoalteromonas sp. NZS100. NCBI lineage: Bacteria > Pseudomonadati > Pseudomonadota > Gammaproteobacteria > Alteromonadales > Pseudoalteromonadaceae > Pseudoalteromonas > Pseudoalteromonas sp. NZS100. The sequence continues at coordinate 34,218 of NZ_JADYWM010000020.1, read as the reverse complement.
AATTTTGTTTTTAGTGTGCTTTGCGCCATATCGTTAATTAAATAGTCAGGGCGAGTCCCTAGCTGAATATTTACTCCTTCAGCAACCTCTACAACAATGGGTGTAGGTACTTCAACAATTTCCACTTCGGTGTTGGTAACAACCACTTCTTTTTCTACTATTTCTACATCGTCGTCGCAGCCAGCAAGTGTGGCTAACAATATACAGCTTGTAAGTAAGGTAATACGTTTCATTGTTTATCCTTAAAAAGTAAAATTTGTACTACCTTAATGATTATTAATGACGATTTTGCTACAAGCTTATTAATTTACTTTTTTATTAAGCATTTGATTGACCAATAATGCACCTAACATTATAGCAGCCCCAATACTTAACCGAACTATATCGGCATCTCGGTTCCAGATCAGCACGTTAATTATAATCCCAGCTGGGATAAGCAAGTTATTCATAACTGCCAAAGCACCTACGTTGACAAGGGTTGCGCCTTTATTCCACATAAAGTAACCAAGTCCTGATGCAACCAACCCTAAATAAATTAGTATGCCCCACTGTGTGAAAGTGGTTGGTAATTTGTTTGAGTTACCAAATAATGCATAGCAAATTGTGGCAATAATAAGTGCGCCTATAAAAAACCATCCAAATACGGCTTTGTCATCAAGCTGATTGTTATTCATTAAGCGTTTGTAGGTAACTTGGCCTACAGCAAAACTTATATTCGCCCCTTGAACGATTAATAAGCCGATTATGAAATCGCTATTTAGGTTTTCGTAACGAATAGTAATTGCACCGATTACAGCAATAAGTGCGACTATAAAAAAGCGTGGGTTAAAGCGTCTGTTCAATCCATCATTTAGCAGGGTAATGTACAAAGGAGTCATTACAGTAAATAGCAGCACTTCGGGAACGGTTAAAAATAAAAATGAGTGGTAGTAAAAGCTATACATAACACCAAGTTGTATAGCGCCAATCAGCATAAGCTTTAAGGCTAAAGGTTTAGGCGTTTGTTTGAGCTTTAAAAAAGGTAAAAAAATCAGTGTTGCCAGTGCTATGCGTATTAATACGCTAAACCAAGCGTCAACTTGGCCTGCTAAATACACACCAATTAAACTAAACGAAAACGCCCAAAGCAAAGTGACTGCAAATAAGTACTGCATAACCATCATCTTTTAATAAATATTGAGCTAAGTTTATCTGTTATATGTGAGGGTATAAACAATAAAAGCCCGCAAGCGGGCTTTTATAAAAGTGAGCTTAATAAATTAAGTTATTTACTCAACTAAACCACGGCGCTTAAGTAATGCGTCGGTAGTTGGTTTTTGACCTCTAAACTCAATGTAGCTTTGCATTAAGTCGCGGCTGTTACCTTTAGATAGGATTTCTTTACGGAACTTATCACCATTTTTACGTGTTAAGCCGCCGTTGTTTTCCATGTGTGCAAAGGCATCGGCTGCAAATACTTCAGTCCAAAGGTATGCGTAGTAACCCGCAGAGTAACCACCGGCAAATGTATGGCTAAAGTAGTTTGATTTATAACGCGGTGGTACAGGGTAGTAATCAATACCGTGTGCTTTAAGCGCATCGCTTTCAAACTTTTGAACATCAGTAATTTTTTTATCTGAGCCAAACGAGTGCCATTCCATATCAAGTAAAGCAGCTGCTAAATATTCAGTGGTACCAAAACCTTGGTTGAATTTTTGCGATGCAAGTACTTTATCAAGTAAAGCTTGTGGAATTGGCTCACCTGTTTTGTAGTGTTTGGCGTAGTTAGCAAGTACCGTAGGTTCAATCATCCAATCTTCATTCGCTTGCGACGGAAACTCAACAAAGTCACGCGCTGTAGCAGTACCCGCTAAGCTTGGGTATTTAACGTCAGAGAATAAACCGTGCGCCGCATGACCAAACTCATGGAACATAGTTGACACTTCGTCAAACGTCATTAACGTTGGCTCGCCTGCAGCAGGTTTTGGAATGTTCTGCGCATTGTAAATAACTGGTTTAGTGCCTTTTAAGCCGCTTTGACTTACGTAAGCGCTCATCCATGCACCGCCACGCTTACCTTCACGTGCGTATGGGTCTAGGTAAAATAAACCGATGGCGCTGCCGTCAGCGTTAAATACTTCGTAGGCTGTAACATCTTCATGATAAACCGGTAAGTCTTTACGCTCTTTAAATGTAATACCGTATAGCTTGTTCATTGCAAAGAATAAACCATCGTGAATTACAGAATCCATTTCAAAGTAAGGCTTAACAAGGGCAGGATCTAAGTCGTACTTTTCAGCACGTACTTTTTCTGCGTAAAAAGCCCAATCCCATGGTTTAAGCTCAAAGCTTTCACCTGAATCGTTAATTACTTTTTGAATAGCAGCTGCTTCAATTTTAGCTTTTTCAACTGCTTTTGGTGCTAGGTCATCTAAAATGCCGTACACGTTGTCAGTTGTTTGTGCCATACGCGAAGTCATTACATACGATGCCCAATCTTTAAACCCTAGTAGCTCTGCTTTTTGAGCGCGTAGGTTTGTTTCTTCAATAATAATTGGGCCGTTAGTTTTTGCTGCACGGTTAGCAGAGGCTTTAAATATTTGCTCACGTAGGTCGCGGTTTTCAAGGCTTGATAAAATTGGCTGTTGAGTCGTATTTACTAGCGTGATCATGTAGCCGTCTTTACCTGCTTTTTTAGCAGCGGCCGCAAGGCCTGCAATTTCACCTTCAGAAAGGCCAGCAAGTTTAGATTTATCGGTAACGACAATGACATCTTCTTTAAACGATTTTAAAATGTTTTGAGAAAACGCAGTAGAAAGCTCTGCAAGTTGTGAGTTGATTTCACGCATTTTTGCTTTTTCAGCGTCATTTAATTTAGCGCCTGCTTTTACAAATTGCTTATAGTAAAAATCCACAAGGCGTTGATCTTCAGCATTAAGCGAGTCTTTGTTGTCGAAAATAGTTTGTACGCGCTTGAATAATGCACCATTTAAGTAAATGTCGTCAGAGTGAGCAGATAATACCGGCGCCATTTTTTTACTTATACGTTGGTATTCGTCATCAGAAATCAAACCTGAAAGGTTATAAAAAGCAGCTGATACACGATTTAGTAGCTCGCCAGACATTTCCATTTCAACTAATGTATTTTTAAAAGTTGCAGGAGCTGGGTTGTTAGCAATAGCTTGTATTTGCGCAGTATGCTGAGCAATACCAGCATCAAAGCCGGCTTCGTAGTCTTTTGTACCAAACTTATCAAACTCAGGTGCCATGTATTGTAATGGGCTTGGTTTGAATAAAACATTGTTTGCGTTCATGTCTTGCACTTGTGCTGCGCTCTCTTTTGCCATGTCTTGAGGTTCGTTAGAAGAACAAGCCGATAGGATTAGGGCACTAGCAATAGTAGTGGCGATCAGGGTTTTACGCATAATAACTCCATAAAAAGATTAGCCGAAATAGGCTTTGCGAGTCGAAAAACCTAGTTAACTTATCAAATTTGTGGGTTTATACAATAAAGTTTATCGGTATTAAGGGGGATTTGAACGCAAATTAGCTAATAATTAGTATTAAGGTGGGTAAAAGTAGCTCTAAAATTAAACGTTAAAGCTACTTAATTATACGATTGTGTGCTTGAGGGGGGGTTAGTTATAACCTAAGACAAATTTTTTCTCTGAGCCAAAGCTATTAGATTGCTGCCCAAACTCTTTATTAATAGTTGCTAGAGTTTGCTCTTGTTCGGCGAGCAAGCACAAAACTTTATTTCGGTAATCTAGGCTGCTTTCAAACAATTTTAAATCTACCTGCGGCTGCAAAGTAGCGAGTCTTTGATTTAGAGTAAGTTGTGTCATATGTGATCTCCAGTGCTTGTACACTATTTATATAGCACTCGGTGCAATAAAGAGTTAATAAATTGTTTATAAAATTCATATTGAACTTATTAACTTGGCGTTTTAGTTATATTATGACGTGCTAAGCTTAGCGAAAACTGAACCACACTTATTTTTAGTGAACAAATAACAATCAAAACAATATTGGGAACACTTATGACCCTCGAACAAATTAATCAATACTTAGCCTTTGTAATATTCACTTATAACGATGTGAATATTACAGTAGCAAAAGTAATTCAAGTGCCACTTATATTGTTTGCTATGTGGTTTGTAGTCACACGTATTGGCAAGCTTATTAAAAAAACATTACTCGCTAAAAAAATAAGCCAAGATGCAGTGCATTTGTTTACTCGCATTTACTTTATTTTAAGTATCGCAATTTTAATTTTTACATCGCTTGAAGTGCTCAGCATCCCGCTTACGGCATTTGCTTTCGTATCCGGTGCAATAGCCATTGGTGTAGGTTTTGGTGCGCAAAATATTATTAATAACTTTATCAGCGGTTGGATATTGATGTGGGAGCGCCCAATTCGCATTGGTGACTTTTTAGAGGTAGGTAACGCAAAGGGCGTAGTTGAAACTATTAATACGCGTTCTACACGTATTCGCCGAAATGACGGCGTACATATGCTTATACCTAATTCTCAATTGCTCGAAAATACAGTAACAAACTGGACGCTGATAGATGGTAATGCACGCTCATCGGTCAGTGTCGGCGTTGCGTATGGTTCAGACGTTATACTGGTTAAAAAGCTTATCCAGCAAGTGCTTGATGATCATGATGCAATATTGGTTAATCCAAAGTCATCAGTGTTATTTGATGACTTTGCAGATAGCTCGCTTGTATTTAATGCTATTTTTTGGGTATGCGCCGAGTCTGAAACCATGCTTAGAAAAGTGCGCAGTGATATTCGTTTTAGTATTTATGCTGTATTTGAAGAGCATGATGTAGTGATTGCGTTTCCACAGCGAGATATTCATATAGATGGTGAAATTGCTTTTAAAAGGTCGTAGTTCTAATAAAAAAAGTCGCTTGCGGGTGACTTTTTTTATGAGTAACCATAACGTTTCTATTTTGGGTTAATATGTAAAGCAATCCATTTTTCCTACTTTACTTCGCGATCTTCAATAAAGGACATATGTCCTCATTATTAGGTTTTCGCATCTAAATATTGATAAAAACACGTAATCTTGTAGTTAAATGTTGCAAAAAAGTTTCCATTTATGTTCATATTTATGCAGTAAAATTATTACACAATGGTATAATCTTAATCGTTCGTTCAGCCTTGTTACTCCGTTTTGTACTCTCGGTGATGAGGTCCGCGCGCCATATAGCAAGTCGCGAAAAATTGTACGAGCCCGCAATGAATACATTGCGCAACACAAAAAACCGTTGAACAAGAGTGCATACTAAAGGTTAATACCCGACATGAAATCATTAAAGAAATCTGCAATAGCGACAATTATTAACGCTGCACTACTATCTGCTGCTGGCACATCTATTTCAGCATTCGCCGCTGAAGAAGAAACGGCTAAAAAAAGCAATCAACTAGAAGTTATTCAAGTTACCGCCCGTAAACGCGTAGAAAATGCACAAGAAGTACCTGTAGCAGTATCTGCATTACAAGGTGATAACCTTGATGCATATAGCTCTGCAGGTATGGATATTCGCTTTTTAAATGCGAAAATTCCAAGTTTATCTATTGAGTCTTCATTTGGTCGTTCATTCCCACGCTTTTACGTTCGTGGTTTAGGTAATACCGATTTCGATTTGAATGCATCACAACCAGTATCACTTGTTGTTGATGAAGTAGTTCAAGAAAATGCAATTTTAAAAGGTTTTCCAGTATTTGATGTTGAACGCGTAGAAGTATTACGTGGTCCTCAAGGAACGCTATTTGGCCGTAACACGCCAGCTGGCCTTGTTAAGTTTGATACTGTTAAACCAAGTCAAGAATTTGATGGTTATGGCTCTGTTTCATACGGTAGCCGTGGTGCTGTAGATACAAGTGGTGCTGTAGGTGGTGCTTTAACTGATCGTTTATCTGCTCGTGTTTCATTATTATGGCAAGACAAAGACGATTACATTGATAACCAAGCTCCAGGCTTTGAAGCTAAAGATGAGCAAGGTGGTTATACTGAAAAAGCGGCACGCGTTCAGTTTTTATATGAAGGCGATGATTTTACTGCTTTATTAAACTATCACACACGTGACTTAGATGGCTCACCAATTGCCTTTCGTGCAAATGTAATTAAAGCGGGTACTAATGAGCTAGTAGATAACTACGAAAGTGATGTTGTTTATCAAGATGCGGCATCTCGCTCTACTCAACAAGTAGAATCTGAAGGTGCAAGCTTAAAGCTTGAGTGGGAACTTAAAAACCACACAATTACTTCAATTTCTGCATGGGAAAGTGCTGAAATATATTCGCGCGCTGATATTGACGGCGGTTACGGTGCAGCATTTATCGCTGATGGTAATTACCAAGGTCCTGGTACCATTCCATTTGCTTCAGAGAGTGCTGATGGTATTCCAGAGCAGGACCAGTTGACGCAAGAGCTACGTTTATCTAGTAACTTTGATGGTGACTTAAATTATCAAGTAGGTGTATTTTACTTTGATGAAGAGCTAACGATTGAAAACTTCAGCTACGATACATTCTCAACACCTAATGCAGGTGCTTTAAATGGCTATGTTCGTCAACAGCAAGATACTACAGCTTGGGCTGTATTTGGTTCTGTAGATTATACTTTTTCAGATGATTTAAAAGTAACAGCGGGCCTTCGTTATTCTGATGATGATAAAGATTTTGTAGCTGATCGTACACTTAGCCCAATTGGTGGCGGTGCATTACTTGTAGAGCGTGATGTTAGTGACGACCATGTTAGCTGGGATTTATCTGCAAACTATAAAGTAAACGACGATGTTAACTGGTACGGCCGTGTAGCAAATAGCTTCCGCGCACCTAGTTTACAAGGTCGTATTTTGTTTGGTGATGACGTAACAACAGCTGAGTCAGAAACGGTAACATCGTACGAGACAGGTATTAAATCAGACGTGCTAGACGGCCAAGGCCGTGTAAATGCAACTGTATTTTACTACACGATGGACGATCAACAGCTTACTGCTGTAGGCGGTGGTGCTAACTTTAACCGCTTAGTTAATGCAGATAAAACGACTGGCTATGGTTTTGAGTTAGATACGCAGTGGGTATTAAGCGATGAGTTTAATGCAACGTTTAACTTAAGCTACAATAAAACAGAAATTAAAGATAACGATTTAGCTGTCGCTGTTTGTGCTCAATGTACTGTAACTGACCCAATTAATGGTTCTGGCCTTGCTGTACTTGACGGTAATAGCTTACCGCATGCTCCTGAGTGGATCTCTAACTTTACGCTTCGCTACACTAAAGAACTTGCCGATGGTAACTTCTTCGCAAGCGGTGATATTTCTTATCGCAGTAAAATCAATATGTTCCTTTACGAATCAGTAGAGTTTGAAGGTAAAGAGCTTATTGAAACAGGTCTTCGTACAGGTTACACATGGTCTGAAGGCGATTACGAATACGAAGTTGCTGCGTTTGTTCGTAACTTATTTGACGAGCAACAAGTTATTGGCGCTGTAGATTTCAATAACAATACAGGTATTGTTAACGAAGAGCGTTATGTTGGTGCTGAATTTAAAGTTAACTTCTTCTAGAGATAACCTTAAATTATACTAATTCTTAAAAGCCTGCCTTGTGCAGGCTTTTATGTTTTTATAAAGCTGGTAAAGTAGCGTTAATTAATTTAAAGAGATAAAAAGATGGCTGGATTTTGGAATTACCGTGTAATTTTTTGTGAAGCAACGAAAGACGAAGCAGCGCAATATCAAATACATGAAGTAGAATATAACCTAAATGGTAAAGTAACTAACTGGTCAGAAACTGGCGCAGCCCCTTTTGGAACAACCTTAGATGAGTTGAAAGATGACTCTGAGCGTTTAAAAACTGCATTTGATAAACCAGTACTTAAAGTTGTACGTAAAACGCGTGGCTACGAGCTTGTTGATGTTGAAACGGGTGAAGAAGCAACGGGTGAGCCGCCAGCAGGCTTAACGCAATAACTGTATTTATATAAAAGGTGCTTTAGGCGCCTTTTTTATTGTCAAAATTAAGCTCAAGTTAAATAAGGAATGAGGATGACTTTAAAAGCAATATTATTTGATATGGATGGCACATTAGTTGATTCAGAAAGCATGCACTTTGTATGCTGGAGTAAATTACTTAAACCCTACGGTGTTAGTTATTTAGAAAATGATTTTTGTCAGCGCTTTTCAGGACGACCCACTTTAGAAGCTGCAATAGAGATTAAGCAAGAGCATAACTTATCAGTAAGCGCACAGTTTTTAGCAGATGAAAAATACCGTTTATTTGGCGAATATGTAATAACACATTTACCACCACTGATGCCGTTTACTGAGCAAACGTTGAAAGCTGTAAAAGCGAGTGGCTTAAAAATGGCGCTAGTAACGGGCAGTGCTAAAAGTGAAGCCATGCCAATACTGAAAGGTTTAGGGTTTTATGAGCTGTTTGACACGGTGGTAACAAAAGACGATGTAACTAATCCTAAACCTGCTGGAGACCCATATTTACTGGCACTTAAGCAGATAAATATACAGGCAGGCAATGCAATAGCCGTTGAGGATACATTTACCGGCGTTACGGCGGCCAACAACGCGTTGTTACGTGTTGTTGCCATTGCTAATAGCCACACTAAAGATCACGACTTTAGCCAAGCTACCTATCAAATGAGCAACTTAGATGAGTTTTGGCAATGGGCGCAATCTCAACTATAGTTTAAGCCAACTTTTACGTGCTTGGATGCGCCAATGTTTACTATTAAACACCTGCTTTTAATTGTTATTGTACTTTTTACGCAATGCATAAGTGCAGCACAACCGTCAGTTTTACTGTCTAAAGTATATGACGAAACGAAGCATTATGATGTAAGTAAATATTTAGTCAGTGAAAAATATGATGGCGTAAGAGCTATCTGGACCGGCACGGAGTTTGTCACTCGTAAGGGGAATATTATCAATGCGCCAAGTTGGTTTACAGCGCCATTGCCAAATGTATGGCTTGATGGTGAGCTGTGGACTAAACGTGAGCACTTTTCTGCGCTTAGTGGCATAGTCAGAACTAAAAAACCTAATAATCATGATTGGCAAACTATTACTTATAAAGTATTTGATATGCCAAATGAAAATCTGCCTTTTAGCACTCGCTATAAAAACTATAATGAGCTTATTACTAGCCTAAACTCGCCGCATATTAGTGCTGTAGTTCAATATAGCTTTACAAATAATGAGCAACTTACAGAGTATTTTGAGAACATAACTAAGCAGGGTGGCGAGGGCGTAATGCTTCATTTGGCCAGCGCGAAGCACAGCAATGGAAGAAGTAATGCATTACTAAAATTAAAACCTTATTTAGATGCAGAAGCGGTTGTAATTGCGCACTTACCAGGCAAAGGTAAATATCAAGGTATGTTAGGGGCATTAAGGGTAAAAACAGCGCAGGGGCAGGTATTCTCTATTGGTACTGGGTTTAATGATGCACAGCGCTCCATTCCACCGGAGATTGGTAGTATTGTAACGTACCGATTTCATGGCTTAACAAAAAATGGGTTACCGCGTTTTGCCAGTTTTTTACGGGTCAGAGATAGTTTATAACATTTATAAATTTTACAAAGTGTGCTAAATTGCGCGGCCTTTTTGGTAATGTGTGGTGAAGTATGTTTGTAGGTTTTGATTACGGTAGTTCTAATTGTGCTATGGGTGTAATGAGCGAGGGTAATGTTCAATTAGTACCGCTAGAGCAAGGAAAACATTACTTACCGTCTACACTTTACACTCATCACAGTGCGTTGGTTGTGGATTTTGTTGCTAAGCATTTACATGGCACAGCCCATGAGCATGACTTTTTAACGCAGCGCCAAGCATTATTAAATACCTTACCTCGTATTAAGTCAGACCTTGATTTACAACCTTCAGATGAAACCCTATTTATTGGTCGTGAAGCGATTAGCGAGTACGTGCAGTTTCCTGAAGAAGGCTATTTTGTTAAGTCTCCTAAATCATTTTTTGGTGCAACAGGTTTAAAGCAAGGTCAAATTAACTTTTTTGAAGATATCGCAACCGCGATGATCTTAAAGATTAAGCAACGCGCTGAGCTCTCTTTAGGTAAAACACTTACACAAACAGTGATTGGTCGCCCAGTAAACTTTCAAGCTGTGGGTGGTGAGCAATCAAATCAACAAGCGGTCGGTATTTTAGAGCGTGCTGCTAAACGTGCTGGTTTTAAAGACGTAGAGTTTTTATATGAGCCACTTGCTGCGGGTATCGACTACGAGAGTGATTTAACTCAGGATCAAAAAGTACTCGTTATTGATATTGGTGGTGGTACAAGTGACTGCTCATTTGTACAAATGGGCCCAAGCTTTAGAGGAAATAGTCAGCGCGATAGCGATTTTTTATCTCACAGTGGTAAACGTGTTGGCGGAAATGATTTAGATATTGCTTTGAGCTTTCATGGTTTAATGCCGTTATTGGGTTTAGGTAGTACGTTTAAATCGGGTTTGCCTTTGCCTAATCAAGCGTTTTGGCAAGCGTGTAAAATTAACGATGTAAACTTACAAAGCCAATTTTATAGTGAAAGCCATACCCGAGAGCTAAACGCACAATTACGTGATGTAAGTGCACCTGAGCTTTATAAGCGTTTAATACATTTACAGCAAAACAAGCAAGGCCATCAGTTAGTGCAACAAGGTGAAGCGGCTAAAATAGCACTTTCGTCTGCTAGTGTGTTTGATTGTGATTTAAGTTTTTTAGATAGTGGACTGAATAAAAATGTATCAGTAAGCGATTTAGCTGTTGCCGTTGAGAGTAGTATTAGCCAAATAGTTACTTTAGCAAAACAAGCAATCAGTGACGCTGCGACCACGCCAGACATTATCTATTTAACAGGCGGTAGTGCACAATCACCATTGATTAAAGCGGCTTTAAGTGAGCACTTAGGCGATATAAAAATGGTTAACGGGGATCACTTTGGTAGTGTAACTGCTGGCCTGACTAAATGGGCCAGCATGCTTTATAAATAACCTAGATTACAATTGAGGTTTAAAGATCTATTTGTCGGGTTGCGAGGTATTTTTCGTAATCTGGCAATGTACGTTCAAGCTCTACATCCATAAGTGGTGAGCTTAATAACATATCTGCACTTACCTCATTACACGCCACCGGAATATTCCAAACAGCGGCTAAACGCAGCAGCGCTTTAACATCAGGGTCATGAGGCTGTGATGCTAATGGGTCCCAAAAAAATATTAAAACATGTATCTCATGTTCTGCTATTTTTGCGCCAAGTTGTTGATCACCGCCCATAGGACCACTTAAAAGCTGAACTACATTAAGCCCCGTGGTTTTTTGGATTAAATGCCCCGTAGTACCTGTGCCATATAAAGTGTGCTTACTTAGTATTTCTTTGTGTTTTTCACACCATAATTTTAGTGCTGCTTTTTTACCATCGTGTGCCACTAAAGCAATATTTTTTTGTGCGGGAAGAGATTGTGTTTTTTGTTCCATGCTAATTCTTTTTATTGGTGAACCTAAACTCGGAAGAATAAATCTCTTAACCAAAGTGCAGGTTAGTTAAAATAATAGATTGATAGCAAGGGCAATAAATACAATGCCAGTGATCCTATCAATCCAAAGTTGGCTATTTGGGTTACGTCTAAAAAACTGTGCAATTTTGTCGCCAAAATAAATATACGTGCAGTCAATCGGAAAAGCAAAAAGAGGGTAAAGTAAGCCAAAAAAAGCGAGCTGAAAAGTAGCCGATGAAAGCGTTGGATCTACAAATTGTGGAATAAATGCAATAAAGAATAATGCTACTTTAGGGTTTAGTACTTCAGTCATCATGGCCTGAAACATGACATTACTTTTTTTACTGGTACTTATATGCGGTTTATCGGTTTGCTTGTCATCAGGTGTCGGCTCTGGCTGCTTTAGCGTGCCTTTAATCATCATAAACCCTAAATAGCATAAGTATGCTGCGCCTGCGTATTGCACTGCTGCATAGGCACTAGGGGAAGCTTTTAGGACTGCGCTTAGGCCTACAACAGCAAATAGCGTATGAACAACCCCACCTAATGCAAAACCAAAAGCACTTTGCATACCAGCGCTTCGACCATTAGCAAATGTTTGCGCCATCAAAAATGCATTTGATGGCCCAGGCGCTACTGCCATTAAAAAGCTGGCTAATAAAAATGAGACTAGAAAGTCAGGGTTGATCATTGAGTACTTTTAGCTGGGTGTAAAGTATGTGCTTTTTTGCTCATTAAAATAAGCCAAAGCGGAACTAGCAATAATAAGTGAAAAGCAATCAACCACGGTGTGCTTAGCCCTAAATATTGGGTTAAAACGACGAGTATACTTGCGCCACTCATTTGCATAGCACCGAGTAATGCAGAGGCTGTGCCTGCTTGTTTAGGAAAGCTAGACAGAGACATTCCTGCAGCAGAGCCTAAACTTAAAGCAAACCCTAATGCTGCAATTAAGATAGGTAGCATAAGCGCAAATGCTGTTTCTATATGACTCAAGGCTAGCATTAAAATACCTGAGAAAACCAGTACACTCACACCGACACGCAAAGCACGTTGGCTATTTCGTTTAATGTAGGTTGGTAAAATAAAACTTGCGACAATACTTATTACGGCATTTAACGTAAACCAAAAAGTAAAGTCGGCTACGGTGCCCCCTAAATGTGTAATAAGCCAGCCTGGTGCGAGCGTTACATACACTAATATGGCTGACATTGAGACCATACAAATTAGGCTATTAAACAAAAATACCGGTGTTTTAATAATCGGTGTAAAGCGACGTAAATCTAAAATATGCCCCTGATAATGACTATCAGCAGGGCGCGTTTCTCTAAAAAAGAATAGGGTAACAATAAGGCCCAAAATAGCAAACGCGGTTAAAAACATAAAGTTCATACGCCAGCCAAACTGTACGGTAAGCCAAGCCCCTAAAATAGGAGCCATTGCCGGAATAAAGCACACAATCCCGTTAAGGTAGGTAATCATTTGTCCGCTTCGTTCACTACCATATTTATCACGCACTATCGCAAATGCGACAACAAATGTGGCACACGCTCCAAACCCCTGAAAAGCACGTGCTATTAGTAATATCTCAAAAGAAGGCGAGTAGTATGCGAGTAATGCAGAGCTTGCATACAAACTAATGCCCACTACTGCCACTGGTTTTCGGCCAAATCTATCAGCCAAAGGGCCCGCAATTAATTGGCCTAAACCCACTGTTAGCATAAAAATAGCAACGGTTTGCTGTACTTGTTGTTCAGTAACTGCAAATTGTTCTGCAATAGTTGGAAAAGCAGGTAGGTAAATATCGATTGCCATAGGGCAAAATATAACGAGTAACGCTAAGATAAGTAACAAAGTCATATTAGGTTTAGCGGGCTGTGTTTGCATTGAGTCTCCTTTTGTCGAGTATTTTAGGTGGGCACTCATAAAAAAGAAAGGGCTTATGACCCCTGCATAGGTCGTCATTCTTACTTTTTGATTGGATTAAGCTAAAAAGCCAGCATAAATGCACTTTTTAAAACTGGTCTGATGTGTTAATTTTAAAAAAGTAACTGTTGATGGAAAATAATAATGAGTAATAAATCTGCACTTGTACAAACATGGCATAAATTTAAGCGCCTACCTTTTGGGAATTGGCTTTTTACTAAAGCTGTTTGCTTTAAAGCGCCATATTTTGGTTCGATGAAACCTTACGTACTCGATTTGAGAGAGGGCCATTGTAGTGCGGTGGTTAAAAACCGTCGCAGCGTTCATAATCATATTGGAACTATTCATGCTATTGCGCAGTGTAACTTAGCTGAATTGTGTGCAGGTGTAATGGTTGATGCAACAGTGCCAGTTAAAACGCATCGTTGGATCCCAAAAGGGATGACAGTTAGGTATTTGGCTAAAGTAGATACAGATGTACGAGCAGTCGCTGAAATTGATTTACCACATAAGTGGATTGATAAAGAAGACTTAGTAGTACCGGTTAAGCTTTATAACACCCGCAATGAACTCGTTTTCACTGCAGATATTACAATGTACATTACTGAAAAAAGGTAACTTACGTTAAGCAGATTTGACTTAGCTTTTATCAGCGGCTTGTTTATTTACAAACGATAAGTCGCTGCCGTCTTCCTTCAACAATGCTTTAACTTCTTTTGCGGGTTTAAGTTCTTTCGAAATTAGTTCAGGCTCTTCTTTTTCAAAACGTTGCTTTAAACTGCCTTCAATTACTGCGCCTGCATCAATACTCAATGTATCGTGAAACACATCGCCATGAACATGCGCACCGCTTTGTACTTTCACTTCACTGGCATTAATTGAGCCAATAACTTTGCCTTTAACAATGACGCTTTTAGCTTCAACAATACCTTCAACAACACCCGTTGAACCAATAACTAAATGCTCCACTTTTATGTCGCCATCAATGCGGCCATCAAGTTGTACTTCACCCTGGCTAATTAAAGTGCCTGTAAGGCAGACGTCTTGTGAAATAATAGACGGTGTGTGATTTACTCTTTTTAAATTAGAGCTAACTGTTTTTTGTTTTTTTCTACCAAACACGAGAAAGCGCCTTTGTTATTTTTAGAGGATTGACTTGTTTACCGTTAAGCAATACTTCGTAGTGTAAATGAGTGCCTGTGCTTCTACCTGTGCTGCCCATTAAACCAATTATGTCGTGTTTAGTGATCTGCTGACCTTTTTTCACCTTAATTTTATTTAAGTGTCCAAATCGTGTCACTAAGCCATTTTTATGCTCAAGCTCAATAAAGTTACCATAACCACCATTGCGACCGGCACGAAGCACTACAGCGTCTGCTGGCGCAAATATTTCGGTTTTATGCCAACCGGCTAAATCTATTCCTTTATGAAAGGCATGATTGCTATTCATTGGATCTTTTCTGAGGCCGAAGTTGCTTGAAATATAATATTTAGCTTTAGCTAAAGGCAGGGTATTTGGTAGCTCAGTTAAAAAGTTTTCTAAATTATTTAATGCTAATAACTTATCAACGATAGCTAAAAAGTGGCTTGGGATTTTTGTTTCGTTAAATGTATCAAGTGGGCCACCTTGTGCGGTTGTTTGGTCGCTTAAGATTAAATGTTGCTCAAGCGCAGACTCAATCCCTGCACCTTTCACCATAGCTAAAATAGCTTGGTGACGTTCGCTAATTTGGTTATCTAAAAAATTAAAGCTTTGTTCATAATGCTTATCCAAGTTAGCAATTCTTGCTGCGAATGTAATCGGAGCTACTAACTGAGCCTGTTTATCTTTTAGGTTTTCATCGACTAATGGTTCGTGAAACTCATTGCTGTTTTCATTGATTGGTACGTCAAGATCTGTATCAAGCTTAATAACGTCTTTACTGATTGAAGCGGGAAGGGACTCTATCATGCTTTGCAGTAGCGCCTGCTTTTGCTCAAGTACTGCAAGTTGTTCTAATTGCGTAGCTTGAAGAGCTTGCTGCTCATTTACTTTTTGTTGCCAAAGTGTTTGCTCGTTTATTTGACTTTGTTCTATGTCGGAAATTTTATTTGTTTGTGTGTAAACACGAAAGCTCGAAATACTCAGCCAAGTGAAAGTGACTAAAATAAGCAATGCTACAAGAAGTTGAAACCAAGGAGCTAAAACAACGTGCTTAACTTCGCCATTTTGACGAATAAGTAGCTGTCGAGCTGGGAAAAATTTATGATAAAAAGACTTTATAAATACTGACATGGCATATAAACACTGGCTATTAACCGAATTAAGATAGCAATTTGAGTTAAAAAAGCTAGAAAAAAATTGTAACTGTTCAAAAATTAATAAAAAAGGGCTGCTTTTAGCAAGCGGCCCTTTTATGTTTAATTTATGAAAATGTATTATTTTGTAGGCAGTACGGTGCTCTCTACCGAGCCAAAACCTATACGTGCATAGCCTTCTTTTTCACACCAGCCGCGCATAATAACGTTATCGCCATCTTCTAAAAAGCTACGTTGTTCGCCATTGCTTAGCGTAATTTTCTCCTTACCGCCACGAGAAAGCTCAAGTAAAGAACCCGCTTCTTCGTGCGTTGGACCAGACTGAGTGCCCGAACCTAACATGTCACCTGGCATAAAGTTACAGCCATTTACTGTGTGGTGAGTAACCATTTGTGCCACAGTCCAGTAAGAGTGCTTAAAGCTAGATGTTGATACGCGCGTTGGGTTATGGCCTTCGCTACGCATTTTTTCCGTTTGGATTTTAACATCCATTTGAATATCAAAAGCACCTTGGTCGCGATTCGCTTTTGACTCTAAATAGTCCATAGGCTGTGGGTCGTTTTCATCACGTGTCCAGCTTGTTCTATAAGGTGCTAGCGCTTCGGTTGTAACAATCCAAGGCGATACAGTTGAGGCAAAGTTTTTAGCTAAAAAAGGACCAAGCGGTTGATATTCCCACGCTTGTAAGTCGCGAGCTGACCAATCGTTAAATACACAAAAGCCAAATACATGGTTTTCTGCATTTTCAATCGCAATTGCATCGCCAAGTGCATTACCCTTACCTAAATAAATACCTATTTCTAGTTCGTAATCAAGGCGCTTACATGGACCAAATGACGGCACTTCTGCATCTGGCGCTTTGGTTTGACCTTTAGGGCGATGAAATGTTTGACCCGATACGTCAATAGATGAAGAGCGACCATGATAACCAATAGGTACCCATTTATAGTTAGGTAGTAATGGGTTATCAGGGCGAAATAAACTACCTACGGCTGTAGCATGATAAATAGAAGTGTAAAAGTCGGTGTAATCACCGATGCGACAAGGTAGTGAAAACTCTATATTAGATTGTGAAATAAGCGTATCGTTAAGTGCTTGTTGGTGCTCAGAGCCTGCTCGTAGTGCTTTTGAAAGCGCTAAACGAAGTGCTGACCAATACTGCTCCCCTAAACCCATAAATGTATTTAGGGTTGCTTCACTTGCTGCATCAGCGGCAGTTTTAGCATTACCTTTTAAAACGTTTAATTTGCTCAGTTTTGCTAAATCAATTACTTGGTCGCCAATTGCAACACCACCACGAAAGGCCTCATCAGACCCTTTGCGACGAAATTCTGCAAACGGTAAGTTTTGAATTGGGAAGTCACAATTATCAACATTAGCTGACTCTACCCAGCTGGTTAAATTAATATCATGGGTTTCGTTAATTAGGCTCATTACATTTCCTTTGGATTTTACTGTATGGCGACAAGGTATAGTTTATTTAATCATACTTGTACTTAGCGCAATACTTTTTAAATATTAAAACGACAAAAGCAGCGAAGTTCGCTGCTTTTAATGTACTCAAATATTTTATAAAACGCCGCGACGCTCTTGGTCGCGTTCGATTGATTCAAATAATGCCTGGAAGTTACCTTCACCAAAGCCACCATCATCAACGCGTTGGATCATTTCTATAAAGATTGGACCAAATAAGTTTTTAGAGAAAATTTGTAATAAGTAACAATTTTCACTTTGGCTATCTACGAGTATCTGATGTTGACGAATTTTTTCTTTATCTTCTGCAACCCAAGGTACACGGTCAAAAATAGTGTCGTAGTACTCTGGAATAATATCCAAAGTAGCGATTGTTGATTTATCAAGCTTATCAAGAGAGCTTACTAAATCATCTGTTAAAAACGCTAAATGTTGAACGCCAGGGCCGTTGTACTCACCAAGGTATTCATCAATTTGGTTGTTATCGTTACCTTTACCTTCGTTTATTGGAATAGAGAAGGTGCCACAAGGGGACTTAAGTGCATACGAAATAAGCGCCGTTTTTTGACCTTTAATGTCAAAGTAGCGTACTTCTGTAAAACCAAACACGTCTTTATAAAAGTTAGCCCATTTTTCCATGGTGCCTTTATAGACGTTATTAGTTAAATGATCGATTCGGATAAAGCCTTTATCTTCTACAACATTTTGCGTTTCTAAATCTTCAAAATCACTTTCGTATATAGTGCCTTTGTCGCCAAAGTTTTCAATAAAGTAAATTAGGCTGTCGCCAATGCCATAAATTGCAGGGTAAGGCATATTTTTATGCGTTGAATCAGTGGCTGGTTTCGCACCACGCTCTACTGCAGTTTCAAATGCTTTTTGCGCATTCTCAACACGCCAACCCATTGAACAAATAGCAGGACCATGGCTTTTAGCAAATTCTGCCGAAAAACCTTCACGCTCGTTATTCAGTAAAAAATGAATATCGTTTTGGTTGTAATAAACAATGTCTTTACCTTTGAATTTTTTAAGCTTAGAGAAGCCAAAATCAGTAAATACTTTATCCATATAATCAGCATCAGGTGTTGCGTACTCGGTAAATTCAATACCGACTAAACCTAAATAGTTATTTACTTCACTCATTATTATTACTCCCGCAATTAAGCACTGCGATTATGTGTTGTTGTCATATTGCAGTAGATAATCAACCAGATTTTTGATTTGGGGAAGAGGGGAGCACTATTTAGTAAATGTGGTATGTGTAAATTTAATAGGACGGTTATTATAAAGTTACGCGTTTGTAATACAGTTAAATAAAATGAAGTTATATGGTACAAATTAAAGTGGAAGCACTTGTTTTTAAGTTGCTGTATTTAAATACTAAAAAGGAGGTTTAACCTGCGTCAACCCCCCTTTTGTAATGAACAAGCCAAAGCCTGTTTGTATTTAATTGTTTACACTTTAAGAGCCATTACCAAAGAACTTGTTTCGCTGCTCTATCCACAAGTTAGTTTTAATTGCTGGAGCTGCTTGGTAATGGCGCTCAATGGTTTGATTTAGCACTCGTGTCGATTGCTCAAAAGAGAGCTTTTGTTGTGCGCCGCCCATACTTTTAATTTCATCTCTGGTCATCGCACGTCCTGCATAAAGCAGCGAGTTTAAGTACCCTGGTACTGTTTCGTAATTGTTATCTGTAAAAAGCAATACAGATTGGTTGAGTGCCCAGCGACTATCGATTTCGCCATCCTCTTTTACGCCAGCAAGTTCTCCATCTATGTAAACTTCGAACACCCCATTGGTGGGTGCTGTATAAAATACAAAAGCAACGCGATGCCAAGAGTCGGGTTGTGTATTGCCAAAATAGCCGCTATCGCTAGTTGCTTGTCCATAGCCGCCGCTTGGGTCAATAAACATATCGGCATCATCATTAAGATAATCAGTTGTATTGGCTTGCATAATTGCACGGTAAATATCTTTACCTTCTGCGGGCCAGTATAAATCCATCACTAAGGTGTAGTCAGACACCATTCCTTCGTTTGCAAAGTCACCATTTGCTGGTGTGTTTAAATCAATAAGCAAGCCTTCTGTTGGAGCGTGGCGAGAAAACGCCATAACACCTGAAGGACCATCATTTAAATCATCAATATTTAATTGAGTAGTGGTGCTATATTGTGTCTCTGCAGTGCCCCAATTTGTTTCATCTGGATCAAAGTAGCTAAGTATTGAAGGTCCAAAATCAGCAGCTAACGGATTGTTAGTATCGTCAAAATTCCATACGGTTACATTTGCTAAGTTGTTACATGAATAGAGTTCGGTGTCAGTGTCAAGGTGTAGGCACTGACTTGTTCTAGCACGTGCATATTTATCAAGTAGCCACCACGCTTCGGCTATTGGTTCTACGTTTGAGAATGTAACACTATTAAAAAATAAATCAGGATTTAAAGCTGCCCCTTTAAATAGTGCAACTTCGTAATTATTAGTAGATTGTATATCTTCAGGTTTAAGTAAAAACCAATCTGGTTGACTTGCAAACATCGCCGTTAAGTCGCTTCCTGATACTGTTACTTTATAAATAGAGTTAAACCCTGGCGTATTTGATGGCTGCCTTTCTACGTAAAAAGCTTTATGGAAGTCTTCTTGAGTAAGAGTGCCGGGTGTCCAGCGCTTTTGTACTAGTTCAGGATTAAGTAATGCTGCGCTAATTGTGCTTGAATGTTTTGCGGCTAAGGCTGTGATTTCGACTAGCTGCACATCAGTTGGGTAGTTTTCAGAAATAGCGATTTCAGTTTCTGCATCGGGAGCATAACGCCCCATTATCTCATCTATTGCTAGTTTTGTTGTCTCATCACGTTCAACGATTGTATCGGTTTCAATCGTTTTGTAATCAACAACTGGAGATGATTTATCAGCTAAATTAAAATTAAGCGTTAAGTCAGTAATACCTTTAGCGTAAAAGTCCGGTTGTAAAACAATAGCGCCGTTATCAAGGGTTGTGTAGCTTTCCCCACCGTGTGTATGGCCGCCAAGTACTAAGTCGATACCGGGTACGTTTGTTGCCATATCAGTGTCTTGGCCTACACCTAAATGGCTCAACATAATCATGTAATCTACATCATCACTGTATTGGTTTACGATGCTTTGTCCGATTTGTTGCCATTGCCAGCTCATTTTAAATTGTTTAATAAAATCAGGGATCGGATCATCTTGAATTGGTTCATCTAGCTCATTCCATGGCACTGAGGTCATGCCAAACACACCAAGTGTAATACATCCTACTTGTACTTTTGCAAATCCTACACCTGCAAAATCTTGTAGTTGCTCTCCTTCATAACGAGTATTACTAGCAAGTACAATTGCATTCTCGTCTTGGGAATAACTTAGTAATTTTTCTGGGCCCCAAGCATAATCATGATTTCCAACGACTCGTAGGTCAAACTGCATTGCTTTAATAGCTTCTTCTGTCGCGGTACCTTGTGATAATTGCTCAGCAACGGTGCCTTTTTCATAGTCGTCGCCACCGTTTGTAAATAAGGTATGAGGAGTTTGGCTTGCTACTTGGTTGTAGTAGGCCTTGATACGGCTGAAATATTGCTCTTCATAGCCAAAGCGTGCATGTAAGTCTGCAACGTGGACAAATCTTACTGACTGCTCTGTTGCGTTAACATCGCAAGTTGGGCCGATATTTGCGAAAGCTTCATTGCGCTGCATTTGTATTGCATATGTGCCCAGTGTTGTTACTTGAGCGCTAACAAATCCATCTAAAACTATTGAATTTGCAACGGTATCCCAGTTAGCGCCCGATTGCTTTGCGATAAACAGTTGTCCGCCTAATGCATAGTCATCGGGGATTTTTATTGTAATGGTAATAGGTTTTGAAAGGGTAAGCGTGGAGGGGGTAACTGCATGTAAATCAGAAATTATATTTTGCTGTATATTTGTCTCATCTAATAATGTTTTCTCGTAGGTAAGATCTACATCGCTAGAAATAGCACTGGAAGGTGCATTAAATATAAAATTGCCATCGTCTAATGTAGCGTCTAAACCATTAGCGCTTGATAGTGTTAATTTGCTAGGTTCAGGTTCAACAGGATCGTTTGGATTGACTGTTACTTCATCGCCGCCACCGCAGGCAGTTAAAATAAAGCTAAGAAATATAAATATAATAACACGTGATATCGTTAACGATTGCATCTACGGATGTCCCTGAGTCTATTCAATAACCAATCAGGATATAATATCAGTTAACGGGGGCAGGGCAAAGTTGAATAAAAAATTCCCCCATAGAAGCTATGGAGGAATTATCTTAGGTTATATTGCTACATTTAAAATAAGCAATAATTAAGAGGCTTTCTCTTCTAACCCTTGTTTTTCCCAGACTTTAGCTTTAAAGGTCATTAGTACTAAAACAACACCAACACCAATGCTAAATAATGCAATTTGTAAATATAAATTAGGAATTTCATCAACATTGTTCGGATCGAAATTACCAGCAAGTAAACCTGCAATAATATTACCGATTGAGTAAGTTAATACAAACACACCCATCATTTGACCTGTGTAACGTTTAGGCGATAACTTACTTACAGCACTTAATGCTACAGGGCTTAAACAAAGCTCACCCACAGTATGTAAAAAGTACGTAGTAACAAGCCAGTAAGGCGCTACTTTTAAGCCTTCAGCTGCGTAATGAGCCGCCATAAACATAACTAAAAAGCCTGAAGCCATAATAATTAAGCCAATTGCACACTTAACGCTATAGCTAGGTGATACTAAGCTTTTAGATAAGTTAATCCAAAGCGCTGCAAAAAATGGCGATAACGCAATAATAAACAGTGAGTTTAATGATTGAAACCACGTTGTAGGGATTTCAAAAGTACCAATAAGACGGTCAGTATAGTCGCGAGCAAATAAGTTTAATGATGAACCTGCTTGTTCAAAGCCAGACCAAAAACATGCAGATGCAATACAGACTAAAAATAGTGCCCACATTCTTTGTTTTTCTGCATCTGTTAAATTACCTGTAAAGTAAATAACACCAAAATAAACAAAAAAGATAATAGTAAATACAATCGCCGTGTAACCTGCAACCACTGTTGGGTTAATAACAATAGCGCCGGTCATTGCAGCTGTAGTAACTGCAGCAGCTGCAATTACAAATGCAGCAATACCAATCCATGCACGTGAAGTACCCTTAGGACCCAATGGGTTGGCAGGTAAAGCGCTGTGCTCTGGTAAGTTATTAAGTGTGAGTTTGTACTGAACTAAACCAATGGCCATACCGACAGCTGCCGCACCAAATGCCCAGTGCCAGCCTACGTTCTCCATAAAGTAACCACATACGTAGTAACCTATTAAAGAACCCATGTTAATACCCATGTAATAAATAGCGTAACCGCCATCACGACGCTCATCAGCATCGCTATATAATTGGCCTACCATTGCACTAATATTTGGTTTTAGTAAACCAGTACCTGTTGCTACAAATATTAAGCCAATAAAGAAAGAATAATCATGTGGAATAGCCAAAATAATATGGCCAATCATAATAATTATGCCGCCATACCAAACTGCTTTTTGACCACCAAATAATCTATCAGCTAGCCAGCCACCCGGTAAGCCTAAAAAGTATACTGCGCCTGTGTACAAGCCATAGATTGCAGCAGCTGATGCAACAGTAAAGGCAAGGCCTTCTTCTTGTAAGCTTGCTGTCATGAATAATACGAGCATAGCTCGCATACCGTAATAACTCATTCGTTCCCACATTTCAGTGAAGAACAATGTCGAAAGTCCTTTAGGGTGGCCCCACCAGCCACTATCTGGAGTTGAACTCATATTTACTTCCTAACTTTAAGTATTGTTATGATGGCCTTATAATTTTTTGCTTTAGCTATTTTAGAGTTTTTACACACTAAAATGCTCGACCATCAGTATAGTATTTGTAGCTAAGATAATGATTTGCTGTATGGCTATAACACCACAAAGTAAGAGACACACCCTTATCCTAGTTACAATTGCGCTCAAGTATACATATACCTCTGTGCTAGGGGAAGCATTCGCGATGTATCACCGTCCACCGCGTTAAAAGTCAGCGTAAGGAATAATCGGCGTGCCTGGAAACTCTAATGTACCGTATACAGGGTTAAAATAGTAACGTATATAAAGTTGACCAAAGTTTGGTTCGTAAAAGTCAGAACGATCGATGGCTAAGTAACCACCAAAAAACCAATTCGGCGTTATTCTATACTCAAAACTACCTTCAAGATTATATGAAACACCAGAACTTGTTTCACCTTCAAATACAGGATCAACACCTGTTATTGACTCTCTATCATATGCAGCTATTTGCAAATCGCTATCGTTAGGGAAGAAATCAATAGATTGAGTTTTTGTTTGTGAGTACGAAACACCTGTTTTTAATCGATAGACAAAATCATCGCCCCAACGCGCGTCATAAGTGAGTGGCACAGATAAACCTACATAGTTTTGTGGACTGTAATAACCACCATGACCCCATGTTTCTTCACTTAAATTATACTTGTATGCCCAATGTAATAAGCTCGCGCCTGCGGTAAATTCACGCTCTTGATTGCTAATTACACGGTAATAAGTACCGCCCATCATACGATAGCGTTGGTTGTCTTTTACATTTTGACCTTTATAAAGGGTAAAGTCGGCGCTGGACCAAAAACCCCATTTGCCGCCTAAGTCATGCGATACATTAGCAGTTAGACCTGTAGAGCGTACACCACCCCAAACTTCACCTGTATTTACATCTTTTAAGCCCGCATAAGAAAGTACCGAATTTGTAACTGGGCGCTTTTCAAGTTCTAGGCTGTATCCAAAGTCGCCAAAACTGTCTGCGTAATTTACACCCCACACAATGTCTTCAATTAAAAAGCCAAGTGGGGTAGTGCCGACATCTACACGCCAATTTTCGTTTTGCCAACCAATACCTACATCTACACCACTTTCCTCTGGTGTTACTTCATCAATTGCACAGGTAAAAATACACAGTGCACCTTGTCCGTAGCGGCTACCTGCGAACTGCTCATCAAAGCGCGTTGTTTGTGCGCTAATAGTAGTCGGGTCTACTTTAATAAATCCTTGGCCTTGCCAAAGCGGAAAATAAGCTTCAATCGGTACTAAGCCCGCACCAAGTGTTGCTTCACTTTCGGTGCTTGTTTGCCCACTAAAGTTAACACCAATGGCAATGTATGCTTGGTTTTTGTTTTGCTCGTTTATTAGCTCACGTTTAGCACCGTTTACATACCATTCATCGTTTTCATCTATTTTTAAAAGCGCTCCGTAAAGCTCTTTTTCGTTTAAAGTTCGATCAGATGAAAGGGTTTGTGTGTACCAAGATTGTGCTTGTTCGGTTTCATTAAACTTACTGGCTACTTGAGCACCTAAATAGCGTAACTCTTGATCATTTGGTGACTTTTCAATAAGTTGCTTAGCTAAATAAAGTGCATCCCCTGAGTAATTAAACTCATTAAGAGATGACATGATTTGGCGTTGCAAATAACCCTCTTGCAACGTAGTCTGCGCTATCGCTTTTTGCGTAACTTCTTTAGCTTGAAAGTCGTCTCCAAGTTCTATGTATGCATTAGCAATAGCTAGAAGTGCTTGGGGCTCAATTGTTTGACTACTTTGTACTTTTCGCTGATATAAGATAACGGCTGCTTCATATTGTTCTAGCGCTAAGTTTGCATTAATAAGGGCAGTTGTTGTTGCTGGATTATCTTTATATTTTTGATCAAGCTGATTAAGCTTAGCAATTAAATCACTGCCAGTGTAAAACTGGTTTAGGTAGTTATTTTGTAACTGCACATATTGAGCAGTTTCGTTTTCAGAAGCGCTCTCTGGTAACACGTAACCCTCAAACCAGCGTTTTATTTCAACTTGGTTACCTTGCTCTAGTATCCACTGACCTTTTAAAAGGTGCCAATAAGGCGACAAAGATGAGTCAGATGAAAGGGCACTTGAAAGTAATTTAAGAGCATGTCGTTTTTCATCAATTTTGTACCAACTATTAGAAAGCTCTGCTTGCATTTCAGGTGTTAGCTCTCTCGCTTCTAAGTTACTTAAGTGGTAGATAGCGACAGATTTGTTTTTTAAATCAAGATATTGCTGGCTTTGTGTAAGAGACTCGTTAAGCAACAATTGCTGCTCTAAAGCAATAATATCGGTATCTCGATTTTTAAAAGGAATATATTTAAGTGTATCTAAAGCACCTTCATAATCATTTATAGAGCGCAAAAATAAAGCATGGCTATATCTAATTTGGGGGTTTAGCGGAAATTGCCATAATACATTATTAAATAAATCACGTGCTTGAGGTGTGAGGCCTTTTTGTTGGTATATAAAAGCTAAATCGTAATATAACCAAGGTTGCTCTGGTGAAAGCTCAATAGCTTGCTTAAGTAATTCCTCTGCTTTTTCTAGCTCTCCACTATTAGTGTACTGACTTGCTTTATCTCTTAGAGTATTACTGGTAGCTAGTGCATATGAGGGGTAGATTAAATCTCGTTGCTTTGCATTTAATGAATTATAAAAGTTGCGAATTGATTTTTGGTTTTGATCTAGTTGCGCGATATTTAATAAGCCAAGTAAGGCATTTTCATATAAAGGGTTGGTTTTTAGGGCAGCTTGATAGGCGGTAGCAGCTTGTGTGTAATTTCCTTGAGCTACTAATAATAGGCCTTTGTTATAAAGAAAAGCTTCTTGGTCATGATTTAATTGCTCAGCTAGATTTAGTTTTAATTGTGCTGTTTTAAAGTCAGATTGCTCTATAGCATCTTCCATTTCAGACATGTATAGCCAAAACTTCGCAACTGTAGCCAGTTCTTTAAGCCCTTCCCGCTCATCGAAGTTAGGTGTATATTTTTGAGCGGTAAAAAAATAGTAATAAGATTTTTTGTAGTCGCTTTTCGCTAAATACAAATACCCTAAGCTGCGCATGATTTCTTTATCGGTTGGCCGCCCTTTTAAAGCATTTAATAGCAGGGGCTCAGCTTCATTTAATTTTTTATTATTAAGTAAACGATCACCTTTGAGCCAAAGCTGATAAGCGGGGTCGGCAAGTAATGCTTGTCTTACTTTAAAATCTCGTTGGAAATCTTCGTATTGCAACTTACCTTTACTGCTAAATGGGTACACAGAGAAGTAAAGTTGGTATTGTTCAACTGTTTTTTGAGTAAGATTCATACTCTTAAGAGCTGCAAGCCAAATAAACTCTACTTCATTAATAAAAGAAGGGCTAGTTCCGTAATTACTTAAAATATCTATAGCTTTATTATTTGCTGGGTTTTTTCTCAGTAAATGGCGAGCATAAGGTATTTCTACTTGGGCGATATTAGAATAGCTTTTTAATAACTTTTCATAGCCTTTTTTAACACTTTCCCACTGGTCGCTGTCTTGCCCATACCAGCCTAAATGTTCAAGTTCGTAATTAAGTGTAGGGTAGGTGTTTTTAAATATTTTATTGTATATTTCACGGGCTTGTTCATAACGCCCAGCTCGAGAAAGTAGCCTAGCTTCATGAATTAAAGATTTATCTTCACCCTCAATACGAGAGAGTATTTTAAGCTTTTCAACACAAGGAGCTTGCTTAGTGAGTCCGTTATCTATTTTGCTTAATAATTGGTTGGCTTTCACTGATTCGCCATTGGCAAAATCATAACGCGCTACTGCGCACTGTGTTTCTATTCGGGCAGGGGCAATAGCTACTAGTTTTCGTAAGCTATCTTCAACTAGTTTTTTATTTTGCTGTGCTTCACCAATACCTATTTGGCTTAGTAACCAATCAACAGATTGCGTATCAATATCATTGACTGTGTTAGCGCTTAATCCAGAGCTAAGCGCTAATGTGCAAGCGAGGGCAAACCTTAACGGCATTCAGTGCTCCATACCGGTTGTAGCGTCCCATCTGCTGTAATTGAAAAACGCTTATTTAAAGCACTTGTACCAAACAAGTTAAGTACGCTGTCGTAATAACGAGTCTGGGTAAATGATTTATCAATCATTAGTTTTTGCTGAATCGCCATTACTGTAGAATTATCGTTATTAGTCGCTAGTAAAGGTAATAGAGCTGAGTTAAAGCCTAGAGGGCCTCTTTTTTCAGATTTTCCTGATTTAGCAAAAGTATTTAAAGGCACGTAACCACGTTTATTAATTGTTTCTATAAAAGGGTTAAATTGCGCTAATAGCTCTTTTTTATAAGGTGCGTTGTCTGCCATCATACTTGCCCATAAATACACTCTAATAGCGTTGTAACTGCCCAAGTCGCTCGTTTTTTTATCGTAATAAAAGCCGTTATTTGCATCAAACATTACCCAGTCAGGGCTAACACCTTGCTTTGCTGTATCTAAAATCAACTTTGCTGAGCCTTCGTGCAGTTGATGCCAAGGCGAGTGTGGATAAAGCTTTTTAAACTGCTGATAAATAAATAACGGTGAGTAGCTTGGGTTTAACTTAAAACGCTCATTATCAAATTCAAAACCAGTAGGGGCGGGTAGTAATGATAAACCTAAGCCCGAAATATAGGCGGTTTCTTCACGCATTATCCGCTGTGCAAGTACGGCTGCTAATATGCTGTAGCGGCGGTCATCCCAAAGAATAGCAGCTTGCGATAAACTGTATGCTATCCATAAGTCAGAATCAGACGCTGGATTTGAATCTAAAATTCCGCCAACATTTTGATTGTTAACACCCCATTGCCATGCCGGTAAACGAGTGCTTAAATCACCTTCTGATAAATGTTCTTGCGTCCAATCAAGCACTAAGTCAAACATTGCTTTGTCATTTGCTACAACAGCAAAAAATAAGGCATAAGATTGGCCTTCAGAGGTTGTGACTTTTTGCTCACTCCCCAAATCAATAACGCGACCATCTTGGCTTATAAAGTTACTTTTAAACGTTTGCCATGCATCCCATGGTTGGCATTGCTCTATTTGTGCATTGGCATTAAAGGTAAATAATGCAATCACGGTAAAAAATACATTAATGAGTGACTTCATTACTTATCTCCTTCAGCTAATCGCTTGTATGTTAATGCTTGCAGTAATCGCCATATTATAAATGAGATCAACAGTAGTGTTAAAATAGACAATAGTGCCAGTACAAATGGGTGATCCGATAAATGGAACCAAATTAGGGTATGCACAGGAATGTGACCAACAAAATATTGCTCATCAGTTTTAATTGTTTTAATGCCTTGAGAATTTATGACCGCAGCACTGCCTTTAATTTGCGCAAGCGCTTGTGAACTCATTAACGCATCATCAAGTAGAGTAAAGGCTTTTTGTGATGTTGCACTAAGCGATACAATTGAACGCTCTGAATCAAACGGTGATTGAAAGCCAGTAATAACGGCCATATCACCACTACTTTTTATACTTACTTGGACTTTATCTGTTGTCTGCTCATCGTAAGCACCATTGTATATGGCTTGTTTTATAGCGCGCTGATTATTATCAAGCAGGATATTGGTTTGCGCATCTTCATCTAAGTTATTAGCAATGCTATTAGGTTTTGCGATTACTAAGATGTCTTTATCATCTAAGTTGGCATCTTCATTTAAATGAGCAACGCTTATTCTGTGGGCTGGATAACCAGTAATTGCACCAAAGTGACCGGTTAAGTTAAGCAGTACAGAAAGCGCTTTAGGTGATGGCACTTCATCTATTAATACTAAAGTTTGTTGTAAATCTGCATATTTTGTAAATGGGAATCCGCTATTTGCAAATACATTTAAATCAGGCAAAGCCATGTAATGGTCAAATCCACTTACATCAATGTTAGAGTTTCCATCAATTACACCGTACTCGCCACCAGGAGGGGCAACTGGACAGTCGCCTTTTATAGATATTGCAAACCTAAAGTCAAAATTTAGTTCATTGCGGTTGGCAAGGTTAATACCCTCTAATGAAAAATCTTCTGCGCTTTGTGTTGTGTCTGTATTAGCTATTAAAGGCAACAATGTTTTAGCGGTCGTTAAAGATGTATCTTTTTTATCAAGTAAATAACCAGTTATGAACTCTTGATTTATTAACATGTTCAAACGTGAATTTAAGGTTTCGCTATCTGGTGTATTACGGTATTGCAGGGTTATTGGAATCCCTTTTTCACGCCAAGTAAATAAATCAGGAGCAAAACGAACGTTTAGTTTTATAGGCCCGTTGTTAAGACCTTCAGCTTGTAGCTGAGTTGGGTAGTCAATAAGTTCGTCAAAGTGCACGGGACGATCGTTTCTTAGCCATCTCGGCGCATCATAAGCTTTACGCAGTGGGAGTTTGTTAATAGCCTCGATGCTTGCACTTC
The DNA here is from genome assembly GCF_015864815.1 of Pseudoalteromonas sp. NZS100. NCBI lineage: Bacteria > Pseudomonadati > Pseudomonadota > Gammaproteobacteria > Alteromonadales > Pseudoalteromonadaceae > Pseudoalteromonas > Pseudoalteromonas sp. NZS100. The sequence goes on along the minus strand of NZ_JADYWM010000020.1, from coordinate 4,690 downwards.
GGCCAGTCATAATTTTATGACCAAATACAAGACCAGTGACCGCTGTTTTTAAGTCTTTTTCGTCACGCCCCAAAATTAACAGCATTTTATTGTATCTGTGAATAGGGCTTGAAATTAGCTCGACGGTTGGCTTTTCAACATCTGGATAATCTTTTAAAAAATCAGGTTTTGAGTCATTAGTAATAAACACCACACTGTGCTGCTCTGGTGCTTTATTTAAAACTACTGGAAAGTTAGCGCCACGCCAGTCAGCTTGTGCGCCAAACCAACTAGATAAAGTGGCTGCAGCTTCTATTGCTTGTGTATTAGGTGTGCTTGCAAATACAAAAGGTAAGTTTAATTTGTTGTAATCTTTAGCATCAAAAAATGGTTCTGGTAAATATTCAAGGCGGCTATCAATTGCTAACTGTTTTTGATCAAGCGTGATGTGGCTTGATTTGTTTATTTCAGTCCAAATTGAGCGGCTAAAGTAATCTTGGCATCGTAAGTCGTAGTAGCCAACTAGTTCAAAGCGAATTTGGTTGTAGTCTTGAATGTATTTAGCATTTAGGTCTAGGCTATGACTTACCGTATTTTTTACAATACTTAATTGCTCATTAATAGGTAAAACAGTAACTAAGTTATCGTTAAAATAAACTTTTAAATGCGATACATTAGCCAGCAATGAAGGTGAGTTGGTGTACGAAAAGTTAAGCTTTAGATTAGTGCTTAATTTATCAATTCTATTTGTGAAATCGACTCGAGAATTATTATTCACGCCGTCGAGTTTATAGTCGTTGAACCCTAACTTTTCAAAGCTAAGACGTAAACTAGAAACCTGAGCGCTCTCAGGGTAGCCATTTACAAACATAGTTTTGTCGTGCATAGGCTCGATAGCGAGCACTTGATATGCGCTACTAATAAGTAACAATGTTAGAAATGTATTAAGTAACTTTTTAATCATAATTATTATGCACTATCGGTTTTTTTGGAGTAAATGAATTTATGTAAATGACAGTATTAGTCATAAACTTAATTATAGGTTGTAACGCTCTTGGGGCATGAAACAATAAATTACTAAAGCCCCGTAAACTGGTTTTTTGCACTTCTTTGAAGCTATACGATGGACGGTCATGTCTAAAGTTATTTTGCCAATCTAGCCAAGCATCTGCTCTGGAGAAAGTACATTGTATAAAAGCTCTTTGCTTTTCGAGGGATAAATCTTTAAGTGTAAGGCCAATTTGTTTTTTACGGGTATTACATACATACGTTGTAAACGAAAATTGCTTGTTACCGCGACTCATTAATAATTCAATTTTATCGTTAACGCGGCATAAATGTGCGTGTTCAGTCTCTATGCCTACACCGTTATCTGAATAATCTGTTATTTTTACTTTTAAAGTATGACCATTTGCTAACCGAACGCCGGCAGGAAAGTTTGCCTTAATACGATGCGAGTGCCTCACTTGGCGTGCTTCAGCAGCAACTGCAACAGCAGCACCTAAAATAATAATATTATAAAAAGCCCAACCCATACTTATTATAAGTACACCAATCTGACTTGAGTCACCTAAAAACAGACGTAATACACCCACTATTATTCCAAGTAAGTTAATAAGTAAGAGAATTAAATACGGTTTAGAAATGCCCCAATCGTAATGTTCTTCATCATTTAAACCACCTTTTTCGGTTACGTTAAATTTACCTTTATTAGGATTAAATAAAGCAACGGTAGTGGGTTTTAATATGTACCAAGCAAGTACTGACTCATAGACTTCACCCCAGAAGGAATAACGATACTTGCCTTGAATGCGTGAGTTAGTCGCTTTTATTTGAATTAGTGTTGGCACTACATAGATAAAAATAGCTATAAATGGGGCATAAATTATGTAGGCATTAAAATATATTAGCGCTAAAGGAGCTGTTAAAAATACAATACGAGGAATACCCGAAAGGAAATGCAACATTGCGTTTATATAGCATAATCGTTGAGGAATGCTTAAACCTTTACCCATCAATGGATTATCAAGCCTAAATATTTGCGCCATACCACGCGCCCAGCGAATACGTTGGCCTATATGCGCTGACAAGCTGTCGGTTGCAAGGCCTGCGGCTTGTGGGATGTTTATATATGCAGTTTTATAACCTGCGCGCTGCATACGAAGGGCCGTGTGAGCATCCTCAGTTACTGTTTCAAATGCAAAACCACCAATATTATCAAGCGCTTCTCGTTTTAATACGGCGCAAGAACCACAAAAGAAGGTTGCATCCCACATGTCGTTACCGTCTTGAATTAGTCCATAAAACAACATGTTTTCGTTAGGGATTTGACTGTGGTTATTAAGATTTCGCTCAAATGGATCGGCAGAAAAAAAGTGATGCGGTGTTTGGACTAAACACACTTTACTGTCTTTTAAAAACTGTCCCATTGTCATTTGTAAGAACGAGCGAGCAGGAACGTGGTCACAATCAAAAATTGCGATATATTCGCCATCGGTATAACGCATAGCGCTATTCATATTACCGGCTTTAGCATGATTGTTATCCGAACGCGCTAAATAACCCACTCCAATCTCGGCTGCAAAATCCTTAAACTCTGAGCGCTTACCATCATCTAATATATAAACATTTAGCTTGTCTGCAGGCCAATCGATACTTAAAGCAGCGAGAGTAGTGGGTCTTACAACGCTTAACGGCTCGTTATAAGTTGGAATATATACATCAACAGTTGGCCATAGGTCAGTGTCTTTAGGTAAAGGCACTGGTTTTCGCTCAAGCGGATTAACTGTTTGAAAAAAACCTAAAATCAGTACAAGCCATGCATATGTTTCAGCAAGTAGTAAACCGCCACCTAGTGCAAGTGCAAGCGGATCATCCCAGTTTAAAGTCTCAGTGTAACGCCACCATAAGTAACGAGAAGAGGTAGTTACTGACAAGGTGATCATGACAATGGTTGCCATTTGGCCTTTTACTCGTTTAAGTGCATACGCAACTAATAAAATAAAGCTTATAAATACGGCTTGAGCTTCCAAGCTAAAAGGAATTGTAATGAATATTGCTAATAAAAATAAAATAAACGCGAGAATTACATACTTAACTAATTTATTTTGCCATACACGTGCATCAGCCATGGTTTTAAATGCACTTTTTTTAGGGCCTTTTTTGTTTTTTGATAGTAGGCGTTTTAATAATTTACCTAACTTTAAATCAAACCAACGTAATTGCCTTAAAAGGTAGCTAACGCCATCATAGAAATAATTAACTGCATCTTCTTTTACTGAGCTAGATTTAAGCTGGTTTTTAAAAAACACTAAAAAAACACTTTGAATAATAAAGCGTAATATATTTGAGTAAATATAGGTTCGGTAAGGCAACCTTAAATGAGGGTAGTAGTCATAAAGGGTAAACTCAAAGCTGATTTTATGCTGTTTAATGTTTATAAATAGCGAGCTTAAAAGCGTAATAAAAGGCATTAAGAAAGCTTCAATTACATTTACTTTATGTTGATTAAAGTAGCTATGAAACTTGAATAAAATGTACCGAACTAACTTATCAGTAAATAAAATGCTCAGCAGCAAGTATAAAGTGCTGTGAATAGGGCGCTGATAAAAGAGTGTAATGCTCATTTTATAAGGCCGCTTTACTAACTAGCCAACCAGCTAGTGTTTCAAAGTCATCGTTTGCGACACTATATGGCGCGCAGTTAAGTGCTACATTTCTGTATGCGGTTGACTCTTTAATAACTTCGTCACTATTAATAAAAAAGGGAGCCATAAGCGGAAGTGTCGATTGCCATAGGGAAAATAAGTCAAATTCTAGCGTTGATGCAGAGTTATAGCGGTTAACTAAAAAGTAATGTTTCCAATTGGTATCTGAAAATTTAAGTTTTTGCAGGCGTCTGTAAATTAAGCTGTGACAAATAGCGTCGCAATTAACAAGTTCAATTACAATATCGTCTTTCTCTAATGGGTAGTGAGAAAGGTTAATATGTGAAGGGCAGTCAAAAAGTATCCAGGCTTCGTTGTTATAATTTAGGTTTTTGCATTTATTGACCATTTTAGTGATGTTATCGGTGCTAGTGTCGTCGTTATCGCCAAATGGTAAAAATATAATGCCATCGTTATCTTGGTGAAAATGCGTAAGTGCATCTTCAAAGCGCACTTCATTACTCCAGCCTTTGGTGTATTTCCACGGTAAACCAAAATGTAAACCTAAGTCACTTTTTGCATCTAAATCGATAGCAACAACGTCAACGTCAGACTTTTTTAGCACGCATGCAAGATTGGCAACTACAGAAGTACTGCCTAAACCGCCTTTGATACCTTTAATGAAAACTCTTTGCAACGGGGTTACCTATCCTTAGTTTAACTAGTGTATGTGTTTAGTTCGTTGTTTATCTCTTTAAGCAATGCATATTTATTAATTGTATTATTATTTTGCTGCTTGTTTACTATTTCTATGTAGTCATCACTCTTTCCACCAAAACGCAGTGTAAGGTTTTCTATATCACTCGATGTTAACGTTTGTGAGTTTTTAGATGTTAAGTTGTTCATCTTTACCTTTACAGTTACTTTAATTATTTTGATTAAAAGTGGACAATATTTGGCTATTATATATAGAATAACGGTTAAAACTAGGGCGTGTTGATCTTTGTGGTATGAAAAACAAACAGCATGAAGATAAGGTATAATTGAATTCGCCAGAAAACTTT